>NZ_JBWJZD010000023.1:0-145026 GCF_056429065.1 Bradyrhizobium sp. USDA3010 | reverse complement strand
AGAGCGTCGTCAAGTCGTGGTCCATCCGCTTCAGCGCCAAGCCCTGAAGATCGGGTATGTCACCTGCGATGTGAAACGATAAGATCTGCCGCTGACCGTCCTCAGACACTTTGGAGCGATAGGCAAAACCGCTCAGGATCACGCAGCATTGGGTGCTAACGTCTCCCTCGCGAACGATCGGCGCATCTTCCGGCAAGTTCTTCACCGGCGCGATGATGGACCGGAGGGCTTCAACATCTTCATCGGTTAGCTCAGAGTGTTGCCGCAACTTGCGGATCATCATCTCGATCGGCATCCGAAGTTCCTTTCGTGCCTTCGAGATGAAAGCTGTCCGGTTCCAGCTCGATCCTATACTTGCACCGGGCGCAAAAGTAGAAAAATATCTGCATAGAACAGCAGAACAGCCGGTAAGTCGTCTGGAATGCCGCGGTATTATTTTCACATCCGTCACGGGGAGCGGAATTTCCCCGACGAAATTGGCGAGGATCTTCCCGACAAAGACGCCGCCTGGAGAGAAGCGACGATCACTGCCGGTAAAGTTCTTGCAGACCTGGATGGTACGTTGAAGCCAGGTCAAGAATGGCGAATGGAAGTAACCGACGAGGCGGGAAATCTAATTGGCGTTCTCCGCTTGTTGGCTGAAAGGTACTAGGGCGTGCACTCATAAAGCCCGATGTCCGTTTAGCCCTCAACATCGGCGCGGAAGCAGACGTTGCACGAGGTCCGAGATTGGCACAGAATCAGGAGCGGCGCGCCGCGACACTTTGGCGGGCGTGAAGCGCCGTTCTCCAATGGAGATCAAAAATGATCTTCATATTATTTGCCGTAGCCATTGCCGCCGTATTTTTTGTCGGCTCGCTCATAGCGCTACGTTTGGGTCAGCACCTCGGCTTGCGGCATCGCAAGCGGAGCGGCGGCGAGGGCATCGGAGGGTTAGCGACCGTTGAGGGCGCGATATTCGGCTTGCTGGGTCTACTGCTGGCATTCACGATTTCTGGTGCGCTGCAACGCTTCGATGATCGCCGACAGTTGGTCATTCAGGAAGCGACTGCGGCCACCACGGCATATGACCGACTAAGCCTTTTCGGCGGAGACGAGGCGCGCGGGCTCCAGAGCAGCCTCAAAGAATACGTCCGCGCCCGGGTCGATCTCTATCAAATGGCGCATGATTTCTTGCTGGTCCAGCGGGCGGAAGATTTCTCGGACCAGCAAGAAAAGAAGCTGCTTGAACTCAAGAACCAGTTATGGGACGGGGCGGTGGCGGCTTGCCCGCAACCGAACTACCGTCCTGCATGCGCCTTGTCGCTCCCAGCGCTGAATAGCCTCTTCGAGGTTGCACGTCTGCGTGCAGGTGCCGCCGAAAAACATCCGCCGCAGATCATCTACTTTTTGCTGTTTGGCCTTGGTCTGGGGTGCTCACTGCTCGCCGGATTCGGTATGGCCGCGAGCGCAGGGCGCAGCTGGATACACATGGTCCTCTTTGCAGGAACCCTGACCGTCGCGCTCTACACGGTGACCGATTTAGAATATCCACGCCTCGGCCTCATTCGGATCGAGGCTTTCGATCATTTCCTCGCCGACGCTTACGAACAGATGCGATGACGACTTTCTGGCAAGAAGCAAAGGCCATCAGCCCAGCGCGCGATGTCTCTCGGCTTTGTAACGGGCCCGGCGTGGTCATGCGGCGCCGCTTCGGCCTTCGGGCCGGCGCCGATTAATTCGAAAACAGTGCGATCACAAACGCCAGATCAGCAAGCAATACCGCAGAGAACAAGCCAGCTCTGTAGGTGAAGTCAGTGTCTCCGCCCCGGTCCCAGCGAGACCTCAAATCAATAAACGCCCTTTGCCATCGCATCCGCGCGACAGCGAATGTCACTGACACGTCCGCCCTCCGGCGGCTTTGATGCGTGAAATCGCTCATACCCGCCCTCTGAGCCAACGAAAATAGGCCCACGTTCAGTGGTTGGCCAGCGACATTTGCACTACCTGAGGGCGTGGAAGAGGCAGCGCCTTTGACCTATTGGCATTCTATTCAAAAAGGTTTCGGTCTCATGGGCATACTGGCAAATATAGCAAGAGCGGCCCAATTCGTATTGGGTCTCACGGCTTGTGGGTCAGCATCGCCATCTGCGCAGCCGTTGACCATTTGGCAATGTTGCGGGTCACAGAACTGGCAATGCTCTAAAAGAGGCTTCTGCTAAACCCCCAAGAGCCGACGTTTACGCGTTTATGATGGGGTGGACGCCCCGCCGAAGGCATCGATGTGCCAAAGTGGAGGTGTTGAGCACCACTTAAGGGAGGCGTCCGTGTCAGAGGTTATCACAATTGGTCTGGATATCGCCAAGCACGTTTTTCACGCGCACGGCGCGGATGGGCGGGGTGGCGCGGTATTCAGCAAAAAAAATCAGCCGAGGAAAACTGCTGGATTTCTTCGCAGCCCAGCCGAGGTGCACCGTAGCGCTGGAGGCATGTGGTGGAGCTCACCACTGGGCCCGTCAGCTTACCCAGCTTGGCCATGAAGTGCGGCTGATCCCGCCCGCCTATGTAAAACCGTTCGCGAAGCGGCAGAAGAACGATGTGATCGATACCGAGGCGATCTGCGAAGCGGCGCAGCGGCCGAGCATGCGGTTCGTGGCCGTGAAGAGCGAACAGCAACAGGCGGCGGCCTGGTGTTTCGGACCCGCGACCTGTTAGTGCGGCAGCGAACCCAGCTCATCAACGCGATTCGAGGACACCTCACGGAATATGGTTGGATCGCGCCCAAAGGCCCGTCGCATGTGGCGATGCTTGCCGACCTTATCGAGGAAGACGAGATGGCCAGCTCGCTTCCCGAAGCGGCCCACGCCATGAACGTCGCATCCCCATGAGCATGCCAAGCTGGCGACGACGCCAGCGCCGGTCGATCCTAACGCGATCGCGTATGTGCAGGGGCGGCTGCGCGAGCTCGGCTATTACGACGTCGGCCAGGTCGACGGCGAGCCATCGCCGCAGGGGCGGACGGACGGAATGATCCTGGCCTGCCGCAACGCGCGCGGCCTGCCGCTGACGTCCGCGATCGACGACCAGCTGATCGGCGCGAAGGGCTGGGCCGGCAAGATCTTCGGCAGCTCGACCGGCCTCGGCGGCGCCGGCGTGCTCGCCTGGCTCACGGACCGCACGACGCAGGTCTCAGCCGCAAGGGACGCGGTCGGCGTTCTCGGCCTCACGCCTGGCGCGATCCAGGCGATCGCGATTGGGGTCGCCGCCCTGGTCGTCGTCGCCAGCGTCGGCGTCCCGGTCTGGTTCGTCGCCGACCAGCTCGAGCGGCGCCGCCTGGCTGACTATCGCGCGGGGAAACACGCATGTGCTGGATCGTCGCAATCGTCATGCGCCTGGCCGGCGTCGCCGGCGTCAGCCTCTCGCCCTTTGCTGCTGGCGCGCTGTTCGCCGGCGGCCTGGCCGTCGTCGCGGGCGGCGCTGCGATCGCCGGCGGCGCGCATCTCTACAACGCCGGCTTTAGCTCGGCGGATGCCATGTGCGAGGCGGCACAGGTTGCTTTAATACCCCCGCCGGGTCTGGGACCGACGGGGGTTGGGAAAGATGCTGCGAGGCGAGATATCTCCCGGTGTCGCTCCAAGGACCCATCCGCGTCACAGCGTGATGGAGCATCCTTCTCAAGGAGATCTGTTGAGCAATCGGCCGTCGACCGGTCCGATGGCGAAGGAAGTGAGCGGGCTTCGTGTGCTCCTACGTGAACTCGCCGATGCACTTCGGAACGTCCGTCTGCGAATTCGCGCTCCATGAACACGCGACTGGTCGCCGCAGTCGACGGCCGAGCTGCCCATCAAATTGAAGCGTCTGTCCTAAAAAAGACGCCGCCGGTCTCAGAAATACGCGCCCGGCGGCGTTCATTCAAAACCTGGGCCCTGAAATTTCCCAAGCGCGAGCAAACGTCAGTACCTTTGCCCGAGTTTCTATTTTCTTCATCGCGAGGATTACTCAAGCGCAAAAAAAAAACGACGGCCCCAGCGCCCGGGAGCGCTGAGGCCGTGAAAGTGTCCGCTTCCATAACGAAGTGGCGAATTAACTTCTGGAATTGCCAATTGTTCCCGAAGCCGCCGGGCCGCACATCCATCCGGATTACCCCTTCAGACGATTAAACCTTTGTCCGCTCTGCGCGTACTTATGCCCGTCAGGATTTTGCATTCCGTCCTGGGGCTAGAGCAAACGCCGCTCGCATGTATTTTAAGCGGGCGGCGTTCGTGCTTTCGCAGCCCGCAACAGCAAAAGGCCCCGACGGGGGCTAGCGCGTCAGGGCCTCTTCGCGACCGCCCGATCAGAACCCTGCCTGCGATCGCTATTCAATGTATTCGAGAAAACGCGAGCCGTCCTCGGGCATCCCGGGTTACCTATGTTTGACAAGTGTCCTAATTTTGACGACCGCGCAGGAACGAGTGACGATGTCCTGCGTAGTTTGGATGCTCCCGGTAATCAGGTCCCCCCAACCGCGCCCGGGAGCCATAATGGCGACCCCGGCCTGCGCCCCTGCCGGGGTCGTTCTCGTGTCGAGTAAAAAACTGGCGGCATGCGGGGTGCGACGCGCCGATCGTCGGGACTATTGCTGGCCGGGCAGGGCGCGCCGGCGCCGCCGCAGGTGCAGGCATGTGGGCTGGTCCTGGGCTGGTCCTGGTGGGTTTCGCAGACCCAGCCAGTGTCCTTGCAGCAGACGCATCTCGCATCTTGGCTGCTCCATCGCATCCTGCCATCCTGGATCGGTTCAAACGCCCGCGCGTGCTCCATGATCCTGCGGGCGGCTTTCTCGGGGTCGGAGTAGGGACGGTTGCTAACAGATTTCATTCAGTCCAAGCGGGTAATGGGCTGGCGGCGCTCGACGGCTTGCAGATCTACTTGACGAGCTGTTTCCAAGATCCTTTGCCAAGGCACTCGTCCTCGGTTCTAAACCCAAGTCCATCGATCGGCCGCACTCCTCGCATTTCCAAGCCTTGGCTACAGCCGACCAATCACCACTTCGTGTCCGCAACTGAGGGTGAAAAGCATTTTGTTAAGCATGCTGATCGTCATTTTATTCTCTCGCCTTTCGCTCGAAGCGATTGCTGTAAACGGACACCCGTTCGGCACATTGGCCCGCAGGTACCGAGAAGTAGGAATGGCCCCGGCAACCTTGGGGGGGCCTGCGGAGGCCGAGATGCAGGGGCCAAGCGCCAGTCCCGCATCGGATTGGCACAGTCAGCATCATTCAGGATTCAATAGCTTGCAAGTGGATACGCGGCTGCCCCGGGCACGGCCAGAAGCGTCACCAGCTAACTTCACAATGGCCGTTCTTGAGTGAGATGTCGTTTGAGCGCGTTGAGGCTGACCGTGGTGATAGCCTCGTCCAGGAGATCGAGGCGAGTTTTGAAGATCGACATCAGGTCCAGAATGTCTTGCCGGTTGGAGACCAGTGGCCTGCGCGCGGCCGCGGTGTAGATCGACCGAAGGCTCTGAAGCGCAGTCAGGTTGCCTTGAGTGATGTAGCCATCCACCAAGTTGACGAAAGCGGAGCTGTACTCGACCGCCGCCGTTCTACCTCGCTCCTCGATCATTCTTGAAGCCCCGCGTTGGCGCGCCCCCGCCGGTAGGGTTGCATTCTTTCGATATGCGTCTCCCAGATCAAGGGTCTTAGTTGTTTCATCGTGGTGCAGCTTAAGTGGACTTGGCAGCGGACCTATCGCTCTCAGGCCACCATGGCGAGGGCGGCTTCATGGTGGAAGCCCGGGCCCGGCTTCGGGCCGTGCTCGCGCTCATAGCGGGCGGTGTAGACCTCGATCTCAGCCATCACTCTTCCTCAGAGCGTCCGAAGCGTCCTTTAGCCGCGTCCTGGGTATGGTGCCAGAGCTCAATGCTCTTGGCATCGAGGCCGGCGCATCGATAGTGGTCATTGTCACGATCGATATTGTCGCTCTTCGGACCGCGATAGGCGTCATGGATAACGAGCGAGGACTCGTGTGCGCCGTAGTAGGGGCGGGCCTTCAATTGCAATGCAGCCCGGTGTTCGCAGCTTCCCGATCTTTCCGGGTTCGAGCTGCTGCGCAGGATCCGCAAGGACGATCCGGACGCCCGCATCATTATGTTCAGCATGAATGACGATCCCGCATTCGTGGTGCGCGCCGTGGAGATGGGCGCGCAGGTAGCCACTCCGCGTTTGCTTCGAACGATGGATGTGGGACAAATCAGTTCGTTCCTAAGATCGGGAAAAACGGCAATGTTCGCGCGTGGCTATGGCGGTGCGAGGCGCTGCCCTAAAGCACGATGGCTACGGTGTGCAGGTGGCCGCGGGCCACAAGGGGCGCGCCCGAACTAGCATTAGCGTGTACGTCGCTTTGACGCGGCTTTCTTGCGCGAGAGACTTACACTTGCGTTGATGTCGCTACCCACCCAGACGTTTTTGCTCCTGAAGCCCGGCGCGTCGCTCGCAATGGGAGCCGACTGAGCTGCCGGTCGGTTTTCGACTCGGGACTTCGAATGGAGAGCTCGCTTATGCCAGTCCGAAGCGAGCCGATGAAAATCGTGCCCTATCGTCCGAAACCGCTTTATCCGCTCCAGCGCCAACCGATGCCGCGCTCGACCAATAAGATAGATCCGCGTCCTGATCACGGCGAGACCACCTACCAAGGCTCCGGCCGCCTGAATGGAAAGCTGGCCAATATTACCGGCGGGGATAGCGGCACCGGTAGGGCGGTGGCCATTGCCTCGCCCGCGAAGGTGCCGACATCCTGATCGCCGATCTCGACGAGAGCGACGATGGCAAGTCGGTCGCAGCGCTTATCGATTGTCAGCGCAGTCAGCATTGGCTCCAGCCGTTTTGGTGGTGTGGACCCGCAGTTTATCTCCGGGCAGACCTGGGCTCGAGGACCGCTTTAGCGGGGGGAGCTTCGCGCTTCCATGAGGATGATGCGATCGGTTTTCGATCACTGCGATGGCCGATCGAAGTTTTGACGATCCGCCATGCGCGCGTTCGGGCGAAAACGAACGCTTCCCAGAGCTTGGCGAACCAGGGAATCGTCAGCAGCTTCGGCTTTACGATGACGAAGAGCCGCTCGATCACCAGAAGACTGAACGCGTAGCAAGCGATGATCATCGCCGTACCGGTGATCCAGTGACCCTTGCCAGCGACGGCCACGGCGGCGACCTTCAGCAGCTCGACTGTGGCGGCCGGCACCCCCAAAAGGAGCAACGATGGATAGGGTCCAAGACTTTCTATAATCCGTCTCAGGCTCATGCGAGAGGCCTCCATGGAAGGTTAACCGCAGCAACAAGTTTACGTTCCGGAGAAGGAACATCGGGTCTTTCCGTGGGCAGCGAGCGGCTGAACCCCTGCGGCCATGGCTCGACGGCTCGGCGCGAAATGAGCGCAGTGCTTCATTCGCGCATTTGCACGGCCGCTGTACCCCACAGTTTACTATCATTCCTCAAAAAGATCCGATCGCCAAAGGCAATGTTCGCTATCCAGGGCCGGAAGCAATTGCTTCCTCCGCCAGCACGACGTGCCGGTTGCTTCCCTTACTTGGCCGGACGGATGACGTGCCGCCATCATCGTTGTAGTCTTCGCGCTTGATGCGACCGAGTTCCGCGTCGCGGCACCGGTGTGCAGGGCTGCTTCGACTAACGAAAGTCCCGAGGACGGGCATCAACGAGGCGACGGATTCAGTCGGAGTGAGGGAGCGAACAACCGCCTCGTCAAGCGCGCGAACATGACCGGCCGCGGCAGAATCTGACGCCGCGCCTTCGACGTCTACTCTCCGGTGTGTGACGAGCACCTGTTCAAGATGCCGGCGCGACGATTGACCATCCGCATAGGAGGCATCGGACATCCCTCGACAGGCACTGGACGTTCCTAATGAAGTTGGATGAGACTTCGCTGCGCGAACTCGAGCATAACGACGACGTGGTCCAAGTAGTAGTGGTAGTAGTCGGGCAGCACCGGCACCTTGGCCACGTGAACCCTCTTCGAAGTGAGATCCTGATCGCTCTTTCGTTGTTCGGGCTCTGGCAAGTCTTCCTTGGCGTTCAGGATCCTGTGGGCCGATCTTTCAGGAACGGAGGGCGATCTTTGGGGTTATTAAATGGCTAGGGTTGTGCCCGCTCGCATAAAGGGCGCTGGGCAATCAACATTGCCCCTAAAGCGAGCTTCCCTTCAAGGTCCTGACCGGGAATGGCTGCTCTGGAAAGGATCTTAATGGAAAGCCTAGATCGCTTCGCGGCGGTACAGACGAACGAAGGCCGCTACCGACTTCTAATTGAGGCGATCACCGACTATGCGATTTACATGCTGGATCGCGAGGGGCATGTAACCAGCTGGAACCCAGGCGCCAAGCGCTTCAAGGGCTACGAAGCTGAAGAGATCATCGGACACCATTTCTCTACTTTCTACACGGACGCAGAGCGGGCGCAGAACGTGCCCGGCTTGGCGCTGGAAGAGGCGGCCCGCAGCGGCCGCTTCGAGCGCGAGGGCTGGCGAGTGCGTAAGGACGGTAGTCAGTTCTGGGCCCATGTCGTAATCGACGCGATCCGCTCACCCGAAGGCGAACTCGTCGGTTTCGCCAAGATCACCCGGGACTTGACCGAGCGAAGGGCGGCTGAGGCTAAATTACGAGAAAGCGAGGAGCAGTTCCGGCTGCTGGTGCAGGGCGTGACGGACTACGCCATCTTCATGCTCGATGTGAACGGTCACGTGGCGAGCTGGAATGCTGGCGCCCAGCGCATCAAAGGTTATGCCCCCGAGGAGATCATTGGTCGTCACTTTTCCAACTTTTACACGGAAGCGGATCGCATTGCGGGCCTTCCGCGCACCGGGCTGGAAACTGCAATTCGGGAGGGACGTTGGGAGCACGAAGGCCAAAGGCTACGCAAGGACGGTACGGCGTTCTGGGCGCACGTCGTGATCGACGCGATCCGGGATGAAGACGGCAAGCTCATCGGCTTCGCCAAGGTGACGCGGGATATTACTGAACGTCGCGAGGCCGAGGCCGCCCTTCAGAACGCGCAAGCGACGATGATCCGTTCTCAGAAACTGGAGGCGATCGGGCAGCTCACCGGTGGCGTAGCTCATGACTTCAACAATCTGCTGCAGGTGATCAGCGGAAATCTGCAATTGCTCAGTAAAGATATCGCCGGCAATCCCCGGGCCGAGATGCGGGTTCAGAACGCGCTCGCAAGCGTCGCGCGCGGGTCAAAGCTTGCTTCGCAGCTGCTTGCGTTTGCAAGGCGCCAGCCCCTGGAGCCGAGGGTGGTGAACGTCGGCCGTCTGATTAAGGGCATGGACGAACTACTGCGCCGCGCGCTCGGTGGAGAGATAGAGATCGAGACGATGGTTGCCGGCGGACTGTGGAACAGTCTGATCGATCCGGATCAACTTGAAAACGCCATCCTCAACCTCGCGATTAACGCCCGCGACGCCATGAATGGCGAAGGCCGGCTGACCCTCGAGGCAAGCAACGCCTTTTTCGATGACGAATATGCCCGCAAGCACGACGAGGTCGCGCCCGGCCAATACGTGATGATCGCGGTGACGGACACCGGGACCGGCATGCCGCCCGAGTTGCTGGACCGGGTCTTTGAGCCGTTCTTCACGACCAAGGCCGAGGACAAGGGAACGGGCCTCGGGCTTGCCATGGTCTATGGGTTCCTCAAGCAATCGGGTGGGCACGTCAAAATCTATAGTGAGGTTGGTGCCGGAACCACGGTGAAGTTGTACTTCCCTCGAGAGGTGGCGAGCGAGGACACTCTGGTCGTTGCTCCCCCCGGTGAAGTAAAAGGTGGGCAGGAAACTATCCTCGTGGTTGAGGACGACGACGAGGTACGCGAGGTCGCCGAGTCCATGCTCACGGAGCTTGGTTACCGCGTGGTCAGAGCGAAGGATGCGGCGGCCGCGCTCGCCATCGTCGACAGCGGCATGCCAATTGATCTGATCTTCACCGACGTGATGATGCCTGGCGCGATGCGCAGTCCCGAGTTGGCGCGGAAAGCCAAGGATCGGTTACCTAGCGTCGCCGTCCTCTTCACGTCCGGCTACACACAGAACGCCATTGTTCACGGCGGACGGCTCGATCCGGGGGTAGAGCTCCTGCCGAAGCCCTACACGCGCGAGGCACTCGCACGAAAGATCAGGCATGTGTTGGCCAATCATGCCCAAAGGCGCATCATGCCTCAAGGGTCACATCAGTCGAAGAACAATGACGTTCTCAAGGGCGCGATGGTATTGCTCGTCGAAGACGACCATTTCATCCGCTCCATGACGACAGAGATGCTAGGGGATCTCGGATGCAATGTGAGAGAGGCCAGCACGGCCCAGGAGGCTCACAAGATACTGAATGAGTGTCTCGTAGACATCCTTCTCACGGATGTTGGCCTGCCGGGGATCTCTGGCCTGCAACTCGCGAGGGACGCCCGCGCGCTTCGGGCCAATCTCCGCCTGGTTCTCGCGACGGGTGACGGTGGCCTCAGATCCGAAGCCGCGCAATTGGGCGCGGCACTGCTCGTGAAGCCCTACTCCCCTGACGCGTTGCGCGGAGCTTTGGCAACAGTGCTGGAAGGTAGGAGTGTCTCTCCTCGATAGTGCTGGTGGGCGCTCGATTGTTTCGACACCGGCACGTCCTGCTCTAACCTTATTCTTCCTCAGCTGGCCCTGCGGGATTGGGCCGTTCAGCTGGGCACAAACGCGAACATTCGTGCAGTCTGCGCCTATAGGGCATCTTCCCCTGGCGCGTGTTATTTTTTTTCGAGGAGCAGAATATTTGTTGCATCAAAGCTCATACTAAAATCTCGAGGCGATCTTGACGTCCGAGGCTGGCTGAATGAAGACGTCTTCGCGGCGCGCCGCATTTTTGGACGACATGTTCGAACGTCAGCTTGGCGTCCCGTCTTGTGCAGTCCGGGAGTCCGCAGCAGTTGCGGCTGCTCACCGCGATCCCAACACCAGCCGGAGCTTTTCGGCAAGTTCGTCCCTACGGTAGGGTTTCGTCAATAGCGGCATATCCTTGTCGAGCACTTCGGCATCTTCGGCTTCGCCGACATATCCCGACGTCAACAAGACCTTGAGCTCCGGTCGCAAAGTCCTCGCTTGGTTCGCCAACTGAGCGCCATTCATGCCTCCTGGCATCACCACGTCCGAAAACATGATGTCGATGCGCCCGGGCCCACGCAGATGCGCGAGTGCCTCACGCGCGTCGCGCGCCACGATCACTCTGTAATGGAGTTCTTCGAGGCTCTCGACGGCCATCGCAAGCACTTGTTCGTCGTCTTCGACCAGCAGGACCGTTTCGCCGGTTGCCGCCGGCCTCAGGGGCAACTGACCTGTCGAGGAGGCATGGTCATGGGAAATCCGCTCGCTGGATCGTGGCAGAAGAAGCCTTACGGTTGTGCCGCGCCCTTTCTCGGTGTCGATCGCGACGAAACCGCCGGCGCTGCGAATGAACCCGTAGACCTGCGCAAGTCCGAGGCCCGAACCTTTGCCGACTTCCTTGGTCGTGAAAAACGGCTCGAAAACGCGGTCGAGCGTGTCTTGGTCCATTCCCGTACCCTGGTCGGTGACGCCGATCTGCACATATGCACCGGGGTCGACGCCTTTTCCCGCCACCGCCTGTGATCCGCAGTGAACGTTCTTGCTGGTGATCGCGATGACGCCCCCTTGCGGCATCGCGTCTCGTGCATTGACGACCAGATTAAGCATCGCGGACTCCAGTTGCGCGGCGTCCACGTGGATCGGATGGACGCCGGGGTCCAGGTGGAATTCGAGCGTGATCGAGTCTCCGACCGCGCGGTCGGCCAGCCCCTTGAAATCGAGCAGAAGCCGGTTCGGGTTCAATGTTTCGGGCCGCAGCATTTGTCTACGGGAATAGGCCAGCAACTGCTGCGTCAATTGTTCGCCGCGACGGGCCGCGCTCATGGCTGCTTGCGCCAGATGGGCCACGCGTTGAGGCTGTTCCGGACGACGGATGATCATGTCGAGCCCGCCGACGATAACCGTCAGGAGATTGTTGAAGTCGTGAGCGACACCTCCGGTGAGCTGACCGATGGCCTCCATCCGCTGGGCTTGATGCAGCGCGGCTTCGGTTTGCTTTCGCTCGGTGATGTCCATCAGGATCCCGGCCATCCGAACCGGCCGATCGTCGGCGCCGTAGACGACGCGACCCTTGGCGGCGATCCACCGGATCTTGCCGTCTCGACGATTGATGCGGCATTCGGCGTCGAAGATGCCGCCCTGCATGGCCTTCGCGAGTGCCGTCTCGACCGCCTGCCGATCTTCATCGACAACGTGAGCGATGAAATCGCGCGTGCTCCATGACGGCAGCGGTGTTTCGTATCCGAAGATACGGTCGTGTCTGGCACTTCGCCGCGCCGATCCCTGAACCAGATCGAAATCCCACGACCCCATGCCGGCGGAGTCCAGAGCGAACGCCAAGGTTTCCCGCGCCTCGTTCAACTCGCGGGCGCGCTGCTCGACCCGCTCTTCGAGCGTCTCGTTGAGGGCTCTCAACTCCATCGCCGAACGCTGTTGCTGCTCGAGGAGCGTTTCAACCTGGTATTGCCGCCTCCGTCCCCGCAATGCGGATTGGGCGGCACTGGCGAGCGTCTCCGCGTGGATCGGCCGCTCGAGCAACACGACGTTCCCGAGCCGCTGCAGCAGGTCAGATGAGCTCTTCGAACGATGGCCGGCCTGTTTGGTGGCGAGGGCGACAATCGGCAAGTCCGACCAGGGAGGCTGGCGCGTCAAGCCGTCAAGCAGCCCCTCCAGTCCAGAGCCGGCCAAGGACTCTTCAGTCAAGATGATGCCTCCGCAGGTCTCGCTCATGACTTGGGTTTGCAGCGCCGGCAAGCTGTCGCAGATCCGCGACCTCACGGCGTTTCTTTCGAGCGCCTGACGGATCACCTCCGCATCCCGACCTCGCGGAGCCAGGAGCAACAGTGTTTCGCGCAAGGAATGATCCACGACTATCCCTTCGTCGCCGATGGGAGCAGGGGCGTCTCGCCTCTGTAGGAGGGCAGGCCCGACAGCACGCCTTCGAAGTCACGCAACGCCTCGCCGACTACGAGGCCGCCCGGGCCAAGAGTGAACTCTCGTATGGAGCGTTCATGCGAACTCGTTCGGCTTTTGACGACCGAGATGGCAGTGCGGACCTCCGCCTTGGCCTCGAAGAAGCGAAACAGCAGGATCGTATCGCTCAGATAACTCAGGTCGATATCGGACCGCATGTCGCCCACCAGGCCATGCTGTCCGAGGATCAACATGGTGGTGACACCGGATTGATTGAAATAGTTGAGCATTTCGTGCATTTGCAGGAGCAGGAACTGCTCGCCCGGCATCGCTTGCAGATAGGCATTGAGGCTATCGATGCAGACGAAGGACGACCCGTTGTTTTCCACCGCGACCCTCGCGCGGCTGGTGAATTCCCCGGGAGAGAGCTCGGCGGGATCTATCTGCTGGATATCGAGAACACCGCGGTCGATATAGCGAGCCAGATCCATTCCGAGGGCTTTGCTGCGGATCAGCAGCGTCTTGATGCCTTCGTCAAACAGGAAGTAGGTCGCCTTTTCCCCGCGATCCAGCGCCGCGCGGATGCAGAAGATCGCTGTGGTCGTCTTTCCTACGCCGGATGGACCGCTCAGCAGGGTATTGGTGCCGGGCATCAGGCCTCCGCCGAGCAACTGGTCGAGCCTGTCGTTTCCGGTCGATGCCGCCTCGGACGAAAATTCCGTGCCATGCTCGGCCGCGACAAGGCGAGGGAATACCGAAAGACCGCCGCGGTTCAGAATGAAGTCGTGATAGCCGCCGCGAAACTTGATGCCTCGCATCTTGACCACCCGCAACCTGCGCCGCTCCGCGCCAAATTCCCGGGCGGCCTGTTCGAGCGAAATCACCCCGTGGGCGATGCTGTGTAGTTGAAGATCGTTCGGATCCGAGGTGCGATCGTCCAACATGAGGACGGTACAATCGCGACTTGCGAAGAATTGCTTCAAGGCCAGGATTTGGCGTCGATACCGGAGCGGGTTCTGCGCCAGGAGCCTCATTTCAGACAAGCTGTCAAACACGACGCGGGAAGGGCGGAGCTTGTCGACCCGGTTCATGACTTCACGGGTCGTTTCCCCCAACTCGACTTCTGATGGATGAAGTATGGTCTGTTCTCTGTCTGGATCGAGGTCGTCCTGGTTGACGAGTTCGAACAGGGACAAGCCCTTCAGCGACCAGCCGTGGGTCGCGGCAACCGCGCTGAGCTCTTCTGCGGTTTCCGAAAGGGTGATGTAGAGCCCCGTCTCGCCGGCTCGCATGCCTTCAAGCAGGAACTGCAACGAAAGCGTCGTTTTGCCGGTACCGGGTGTGCCTTCGACTAAATAGACACGGTGCTTTGTGAGGCCGCCGCCGAGAATGTCGTCGAGGCCGCTAATTCCGGTGGGTATGCGAGTGGTGTCGCGGATAAAACTTGTCACGGAGGTTCCTCTCTCAAGAGTAATCATTCCACGCGCAGCCGGTTCCCTCTGATGGCACACCGCTCATATGCTGTGGTCACTATTGAACATAATGACCGCGACGATCCGCTTGCCCCGGATAGAGATGAACGGTGAGCGAGCTTCGCGGGGTCTATTCAAGGGCGCCGTCGCGAGACGAAGGAACGGAAGTCGGGGAATCATCGTTGGAAATAGCCCGGCGTTCGCCGGCAAGGTAATCGTCGTTAGATTCGCGCGAGGCCTAGGAACGCAGGGCAGAACGCCTGTTGAACGAACGCAACATGGTTTTACTTCGGTCGCCGGCGCGTTCACGTAAGCGACAGGGTCAGACATCGGTGAGACAAAAGAGCACGCTAGGTTCGTTGCTTATCGCATCGTCCTGATAAATCGCCTTTCGCACGCCCCGGCAACTGCTTTCGCGTCCGGGACGAAAGTGGGCCGAGATTTTCCAGGCTCCCATCCATGCCGGTCTTTGACCATCTGTGCGGCAAATGGCCGAGAGCGCGCCATTACCACCAACGGCGGGAGTGAGCGGTATGGCAAGCAAGTATGGTGACGGAACTGGCCGTACTTCGCTGGGGATCGGGTATCGACCTGCGCCATGCGGACGCGGAATGAACTGCGGCTGACAGGTCCGATGAATAGAGCCGGCTTGGTTCGAGCACGATCCTATGACGATCACGGTCCATCCAAGTAAGTTCGACATCGCGATTGCGAGCGCAATCTCTCGGAGCGCGACGCGCCCCACATCGAACGGCATCGGGCGCGAGGTCGTCTCCGCGCTGGGGCTAGAAGGGCGCCCGTCGACCGGGTGACAGGAGCCACACGGTCAAATTGGCGGCGGTCTCGTCATGTTGTGCCTTCGCAAGCAAGGCCTCTCGCTCTCCACACGCAGGAAGCTTCCTAGCCCGTTGGCGGAGCTCTTCGGCTTCTTTGGCAAGGCGTTCTTCAAGGGAAACAATCTGCTTGACCCGGCGTCGTCGCTTCATGGCTCCTCTTTCCAGAGCTGACGTTGTTGCCCTAGAAACGGATGAAGCACGGGGGAGTAAAAAGTTCCAGATTCCGCTTTCCCTCCCGAAGGCAAACATCCGGATCTGTGTGAGTACGAACTCCTAACCCGTCGCCACCAGCTGCAGCGCAGCGAGTACCCGCATTCCAGGCGCTAGAGCGACCAGCTGAATGTACTTCCGCTTAAGCCAAGCCCGTGACCGACTCGCGCAAACCATGGTCGGAGATATGCATTGACTGCGGCCGACAGGATGCCGCCCTTGTTGCGGTGGTGCGGGAAACCAAGATTCCAATCATTGGGACGTCGCGGTGGCAAAACGCTGTTTTCAGGACGCGATCGTCCAGCCGCACGCGGATATGCGGGAGTGGCGTCCATGACGATATGTCGGCGGCGTAGGTTGATGATCTCGCTCGGCCGCGCACCCGTGTCGATCATTACAATGGCGACGGCGTGTTCCTCATCGTTCATGGTCTGGGGCGCGCCGGCCGCCATGAGGCGATTGACGGTCCACCATGGCGCGAAGGGCCGCCGAGGCCACAACGCATCGCCCTCGAGCCTGGCGCCCGCAATATGCGATAGCACCCGAGGTGTTGGACCTGGCCATCATAATCTCCCGCGACACGTTCTCAGCACTAGGAACGAGCTCATTAGGCCCGCGTTTGACATTCTAACCGTCCAACCCCGGGAGAGAGTGATGGCAGAACGCGAAACTGGAAATCTTATCGGGAGCGACAAGGTGGAAGGCACCGCCGTCTATGGAGCCGACAAGCAGAAGATTGGTAGCATCGAGCGCGTCATGATCGACAAGGTGTCGGGCAAGGTCGCTTATGCCGTCTTGGGCTATGGCGGGTTCCTGGGCATCGGCGATGATCACTATCCGACGCCGTGGTCAAGCTTAACCTATGATACCAATCTTGGCGGGTACCGGACCAACGTGACCAAGGACCAATTGGAAAAAGCGCCACGCTACACCAGCGACAATGACTGGAGCTGGAATCGCGAGAACGACCGGCGCGTCTACGACTACTATCGAGCCTCGCCCTATTGGTGAGGCCAGACGATCTGCACTCCTAAAGGCCCGGCGATGCACGCGCCGGGCTTCTGCGTAGGATTGGCGAAGGAGAAGCAACCTCTTCGGCCGCCTGGATGGGGGCGTCGCAATGTGCCGCACATGCGGTCGAGATGGTTGAAACGCGTCCTGCATTGATTAGTGATTCCGTTAGGGCCGAGCGCGGCAAGCAGATCGATCTGGAGTGTCGCGGGAAAGGGCGGCACGATGATCCGTTACGTTTGCGATCTCGCATTGCTCCGGACCACCGATCGCACTGTGCGGCTCAGCGACAAAACTGCGCAGATTTCCGGAATGCCGATGATAGCACCGGGCCTGCCGCTTGTCGCCGTTCACGCCGTGCTGCACCACGGTCCGTCTGCGGTCCTGCATCGCGAAGAACCCATGGAGCATCACTGTCCGCCCCGCGACACTGTCGACTTTCGCCCCAGCCGGCTCGCCCGCGTCAATCCCGGTCGTCGACGCCCGTACGCTCGCCGAGTTGACCTAGCTCGTCCGGCGTGCGGCGCAAGTGCTTGCCGCGGTCGCCGCTGACGTAAGCTTCCCACCTCTCGCTCGAGTGGCGCTTCAGAGCGCCGATGACACTGGCCGTGATTGACGGACCGAACGACTGGAACCAAAAGGGATGTGACAGCCGGTGCAGGAACTCGTCGCGAGCGTATTGACGCGCGACGGCCTAGCGACGATGGCGCGGAGTTCGGACACCCGTTCGGCAAGCCACGACGGAACGCGTCCGCCGTGGAGAGGAAGTCTGCGCTGCCGCTTCGTTTGGCCATCCTGGTCCCGCTCACACTGAATCATCCGGACTTTAAAGCGTAGCACTTGGCGCGTTGCTGCTTTTGTGCTGCGCTCTGCTATCCACGAACACTGGCATCTAGGAACACTTGTCAAGCGCTGCGATTGAAAATCGATCAATACGCGGAGTCGTTCATGCCCGATTATCGCAAGCCGCCCTATCCCAATCAGACGCAACCCATGCCGGGCACGACGGCCAAAATGGATCCGCCTCCGGACCATGGCGAATCCAGTTACCGCGGCTCGGGCAAACTCAAAGGCAAGAAGGCCGTCATCACAGGCGCGGACAGCGGCATTGGGCGTGCGGTCGCGCTCGCCTACGCCCGCGAGGGGGCCGACATCCTGATCGCCTATCTGAACGAGCATGACGACGCGCATGAGGTGAAAGCGCTGGTTGAGGCTGAAGGACACAAGGCGGTCCTGATCGCTGGCGACCTGCGCAGTCCCGACCACTGCCGCTCGGTTGTCTCCCGTGCCGTCCAGGATTTTGGCAGGATCGATATCCTCGTCAACAACGCCGCGCATCAGGCCACATTCAAGGACATTGCCGATATCAGCGACGAGGAATGGCAGCTGACCTTCGAGGTAAACATCCACGCGATGTTCTATCTCGCCAAAGCGGCGGTGCCGCATATGCCTGCGGGTAGCGCGATCATTAACACAGCGTCGATCAACTCCGACATGCCGAACCCGATCCTGTTGGCCTATGCGACCACGAAAGGCGCCATCCACAACTTCACCGGAGGGCTGGCGCAGATGCTGGCATCCAAGGGCATTCGTGTGAATGCAGTCGCGCCGGGACCGATCTGGACGCCGCTCATTCCGTCGACGATGCCGGAGGAGGCGGTGACGAATTTCGGCAAGCAGGTTCCGCTGAAGCGGGCTGGACAGCCCGCCGAACTGGCGACAGCCTACGTCATGCTGGCCGATCCGCTCTCGAGCTTTACGTCCGGTGCGACCGTTGCCGTGACTGGCGGGAAGCCGTTTCTGTAGGACGCGACGTGGTTCGGCTGGTCAACGCAGCATTGGACGTGCCGCGTCCGCAAGGCTCTCGATTCTGGATTGGCCGCAGCCGGTCGGGCCGACTAGGCGCCGATGGCGGCGCCTGAAGCGCTGTTCGCCGGTGCCGCGAGCCACATGCGCAACTCAATATGACGGCAGCAGCTAGACGCGATCGGGCACTCCTCGGCGAGGGCAACCACGCTTCGAATCCATCCTGATCCTAGCGCGGCGTCTCGACAGATGGCTCCCTGCGAGCACAGCGCACAGCGAGAAGGGCCCTGCTCGCACTAGGAACTTCCCATACGATCAGTGGTTTTCGGCAAAAGACGTGCTCTACGAGACCAATCATGAAGCGAAAAGTGACCGTGAAGCCATACGCCGGGCCGGCGGGTGGATGGGGATCGATCAAAGCCGTCGCGGGCATTCTTACGCAGGAGGAAGTGGCGCTGCTCGGCAGCGAGATCCTGCCGAAGCAGAACAAGCCCGACGGCTACATGTGCGTCAGCTGTTCCTGGGCAAAGCCGGTCAAGCCGCGTCCGTTCGAGTTTTGCGAGAATGGTGCCAAGGCGACCGCATGGGAAGTGACCAACAAGACGGTCGACGCGACCCTCTTTGCGAAACGCACGCTCGCGGAATTACGTGGCTGGTCCGACCACGCGCTCGAGGAGCAGGGACGTCTTACGGCGCCGATGCGCTATGACGCGGCGTCAGACAGGTACGCGCCGGTGAGCTGGTCGGACGCATTCGCAGAAATCGGTCGTGAACTGAAGGCGCTCGATCCGCGCTCAGTGGTCTTCTACACCTCCGGCCGTGCTTCGCTCGAGGCGAGCTACATGTATCAGCTGTTCGGCCGGATGTACGGCACGAACAATTTCCCCGACAGTTCGAACATGTGCCACGAAAGCACGTCGGTGGCCCTGCCCCCGGTGATCGGCGTGCCCGTCGGCACCGTGCACCTCGAGGATTTCGAGCAAACCGACTGCATCCTGTTCTTCGGCCATAACACGACGACAAACGCGCCTCGGATGCTGCATCCGCTGCAGGAGGCAGCGCAGCGCGGCGTGCCGATCATCACCTTCAATCCGCTGCGGGAACGTGGTCTTGAGCGCTTCACCAATCCACAGGATCCCATCCAGATGGTGGCCGGCGGCACCCGCATCAGTTCGCAATACCATCAGGTCAGGTTCGGCGGCGACGCCGCAGCCATCCTCGGTATTTGCAAGGCCGTAATCGAGGCGGATGACGCGGCGCGGTCCGCGGGACATGCACGTATCGTCGACGTGAGCTTTATCGAACAGCATACACACGGGTTCGATGCTTTCGCGGATTTCTGCCGCAATCAATCATGGACCGACCTGGAGCGGACGTCCGGTTTGTGCCAGGCCGCGATGTCCGAGGCCGCGAGCACGTACATGGCCGCGAAGGCCGTGATCGCAAACTACGGCATGGGTGTCACGCAGCACAGACACGGCGTCGAGACCGTGAAGATGATCGTCAATCTGCTGCTGTTGCGCGGCAATATCGGAAAGCGGGGCGCTGGAATCTCGCCGATCCGCGGCCACTCCAACGTCCAAGGCCAGCGCACGGTCGGCATCTCCGAGAAGACCAAGCTCGTCCCTCTCGACAAGCTGAAGGAGCTCTATGGTTTCGAGCCGCCGGGAGAGGACGGTCTGACGACGGTGGACGCCTGCAAGGGTATCCTGAACGGCGAGGTGCGCGGTTTCGTCAGCCTCGGTGGTAATTTCGTCCGGTGCATTCCTGATCGGTCGCTGATGGAGCCGGCTTGGACCAAGCTTCGGCTCTCCGTGCAGATCGCGACGAAACTCAACCGGACGCATCTCGTGCCCGGCGAGGTGACCTATCTGTTGCCCTGTCTTGGCCGGATCGAGATCGATCAGCAGGCGAGCGGGGCGCAAGCTGTCGCCATGGAGGATTCCACAGCGTGCATTCATGGCTCGCGCGGACAGCGCAAGCCGGTTGCCGACCGGCTTCTGTCCGAACCGCGGATCATCGCGGAGATGGCGAAAGCGACGTTGTCGCGCAATCCGAACGTCGACTGGGATGCCTGGGTCGGCGATTACGCGCTGGTGCGCGACGCCATCGAGCGGACCTATCCGGATCAGTTCAAGGATTTCAACACGCGCATGTTCGAGCCCGGCGGCTTTGCCCGTCCGCTTGGCGCCCGTGAGCGAAAGTGGCAAACGCCGAACGGAAAGGCCAATTTCACGGTTCCGAAGGCAGCGCTCGATGTTCCGCAAATCCGCGACGGCGTCTTCGAACTCATGACGATCCGCGCTGACGGTCAGTTCAACACGACCGTCTACAACGAGGATGACCGCTTTCGCGGGATCTACGGCAGCCGTGACGTTGTGCTGATGAACGCGGACGACATGGCCGCACTAGGTCTCGACCAGGGAGATCTCGTCACGCTGGAGACCGCAGCTGATGACGGTGTCGAGCGCCGGCTGGGAGAACTTCAAGTCGTTCTCTACAACGTGCCCCGTGGCGGCATCGTCGGATACTATCCGGAGTGCAACGTCCTTATCCCGCTCTGGCATTTCGCCGTGGGCAGCAAGGTCCCGGCGGCCAAGTCGGTGCCGGTGCGCATCAGTCGCGATCCCCTGGGGCCGTCGCCGACAGCGCGATGACGGGGCAATCGGGCGCAGCCTATTTGGCAGCGATCGCATAGGGAACGACGGCGTGCGGTGACGCCAGGCTGCCTGAGAACGACGTGCCCGATGTCGGGACGCATCTTCAGATCGCGGGGAAACCAGTTGGCGCGCCACCGCCCTCCAGCCGCGTGAGGAATTTCGTTCCCCACGCCTGCGAACATGGCAGCCATGGACATCACACGGCACTGCGATCAGGGGCGCCACTAGGATTGGTTCGGTAGCCGAAGCAATCCGTATCCCAATCGCTTAGTGAACGGCGCTTGGACAACCGAGAGGCATACTGTTAAATTCGCGACGTCTGCTCCTTCGGCACTTGCCACGCGAAAAACGCCGCATAGCAAACACGAGCAACGAATGCTCGCGTTCGCTGATGTCGCGCTACTTCGTCTCGGGCACCCAGGTGGTGCTGGTGCGGTCGTACTTGAAGCCCGGAGCGCCTTTCAGGTCGTCCTTTGTTTCGTCCAGGGTCAACCACCATTTGTCATTCTTCTTGGTGGTTTTAACTGCCGTGAATGGCACAATGACATCCTTCTGGCCGGCTCCGAGAAAGCCGCCAACGCCGATCACGAGACCCGTGATCTTCCCGGACTTGTCGACGAGAACGTCGTCGATATCGCCGATCTTGCTTTCCTTCGGATCGTACACGGCCTGCTTGTAGTAGTTCGTCACAGTCCAACTTTCCGTTGGCCCCTCCTTTAGGACGGTCGTCGCGGCGAATGCCCCGGTTACCATTGCGACGGCCAGCAGAGGCCCAACAGCGAAGATTTTCTTCATCTCATGTCTCCCTCGGTGATTGCCTTTATGGAACAGGATGAAGTGGCAATTGTTCCAAGGATGAGACGTACGCCCCGGCGCCGCGCATAGAACGCGGCGGCTGGGCGTGAGGACAGGCGCTCTCGGGCAGCCGAGGACTTGAAGCCAAAAGTCCTTTCGCCGAGCTAGTTGTCGCTCGGCATCGTCGGCGGGACTGTTGGCGATGGCGGGGCCTTGCCGGCCTGTTGCCGCGCCGTCGGAGGGGGCGTCGTTGGGTGTCGCAAAAGGCAAAGGAGGCCCTCCGCAATCAGCGACACCGCGGAAGACCCGCGCCGCAAGGTCTGTCCGCTGGGGATCAAGTCTGAAGTCTCAGAGTTTATGCTGCGGAGACTCCGGTTGCAGTGCTTGTCCTGCGGCTGTTCGGAGTTTTCCCACTTCCCCTTCTGATGATCGGTGCCGGGCCCACGCCGTGAAGGCGGGGCCCGACAGCGCCTTTCTGCAGGCACAAATCGGCACATGATAACTTCTGGGTTTTTGTCAGGCTCACCAGCCATAGGGCGCTGGTTCGGATCGTGTTTATGTTCGATGCAGATTGCGCGCATGCTTTGCGCCCCGTGCTCTCGGTGATGTCTTCGTCACTACTCAACGGGGTGGTCGAGCGGAAGCCGGCAGCGCGCGACCGTCCGGCCGTGCTCGCGGAGCACCTGCAGTTTTCCGGCGAGCGCACGCACGCGGTCATGCATGCCGGTCAGGCCTCTGCCGAACGTCAGGTCCCGCGGCAGGCCAATGCCGTCGTCGGTTATCTCGATCTGGATCTGGCCGTTGTTGACCGTCGCCACGACGCCCATCGTGGTCGCTTGCGCATGCCGAAGCACATTGATCAAGCCCTCTTGGATCACGCGGTAGATGGTTTGCGAGATGGGGCCGTCGAGCTCATTCAGACGATGATCGATCCGGGATGTGACGCGAAGTCCGGGAGCCTGGGATTGGGTGTTGCGCAGCAGCGCCTGGATGCTCGCGGCTAATCCGAGTTCCGCAACGTAGACGGGGCTCAGGCCGTCCAGCACGCGCCGGTTCGCCTGTTGCAGGGCCTCAGCCGCGCTGAGGATGCCGTGCGCCGGCGAACCGGGCTCGGGAGGGCCCGCCTCAGGGTCTGACAGTGCCGTCGCGTTGGCGCGGATCGCGAACAGAAGCGGCCCCATCTCGTCGTGAAGTTCCCTGGCCAGCTCGCGGCGCTCGTCGTCCTGCACGGCGACGAGCTTGCGCAGCAGGTCTCGATTGTCGCGGCTGAGGCGCTTCAGCGTCGCGGCGAGCTCGTTGGCCTCTGCACAGCTCTGGCGGATCTCGGGTGGGCCGCCCAATGGAATCGCGGCATCATAGTCGCCGTTTCGCATCCGGGTCAGTCCGGCGCCGAGCTGCGCCAGCGGATGAAGCGCCGTGCCCGTTGCAAAATAGGCGCTGACTCCGGCGAGCAGCATCAGCGCCGCGGCGGATGCGACAATGGCTAAAAAGCCCACCCATTTTTCAAGGATCTCGGCCGAGAGGTCGGGTTTGAAGAGGATATTGCCGACGTGCACCGTCCCGATTCTGATCGGATAGGTCGAGCCAAGCTGGGGAATCTGCAATAGAGCTGTGAACCAGGCGGGAACATTGCCGGGATAGGTCTCCGTGGTTGTGCGGGACGGCTTCGACCCCGCCGGTACGAACTCGATGGCGGCTAACGTACCAAGCCCGCCCGCAAACGCGTCGAGTGTCTGCTGCGGATTGTTGGCGGCCGCGAGCGCGGCGTTCAGCGCATCGGCCACGAGTTGGGCAGAGCGCGCGCCCTGGGCATTCTCATCTTCGAACTGCCCGGGTGAGAAGGTCTGCAAGGCAAGGCCGCCGAGCAGCAGCGCGCCGACGACCATTGCCGCCAGTGGCAGCAACAGCCTTGCGCGCAGGGAGAGCCGGTTCCAGAGTTGACTTGAGAATATTGTCGAGAGACTTTTTGTGAGTCGTGGCACTTCGGGCTCCATTCGACCGAATCTTCTCTTTCAATTCCCGCGCGAAGTTCTATTTAGGCAGAGGAGGCAGTCGTGCACGATACGGCCAAATCAGCCACAAGAGTATTGATCGTCGACGACCACCCGGTGGTGGTGTCGGGCTGCAGATCCCTGTTCGCGGCCGACAAGGCGGTCAGGATCGACGAGGCTGCCGACGCCAAGGCCGGCCATCGTGCCTTCATGCAGAAGCGTCCGGACGTGACCGTCATCGATATCAAGCTTCCCGATCTTTCCGGGTTCGAGCTGCTGCGCAGGATCCGCAAGGACGATCCGGACGCCCGCATCATCATGTTCAGCATGAATGACGATCCCGCATTCGTGGTGCGGGCCGTGGAGATGGGCGCGCAGGGCTATCTTTCCAAGAGCGACGACCCGCGCCTGTTCGTCAAGGCGGTGCGCAAGGTCGCCGCCGGCGAGCGCTTCATTTCGCCGCACCTCGCGGAAGCGGTCGCCTTCGCGGGCGCCGCGATCAAGGCCAATCCCGCTTCGCAGATGTCGGCGCGGGAACTGGAAATCCTGCGGCTGCTCGGCCGCGGCGACAAGATCGTCGATGTCGCAGCGGCGCTCGGCATCTCTTATAAGACGGTCGCCAACACTACGTCCCTGCTCAAGCAGAAGCTGGGCGCGAAAAGCCACTCCGATCTGGTGCGGATCGCCGTCGAAATGGAACTCGCCTGAAGGCTGCAGGAATTAAACTGTCTTCGTGTGGTCACGGGCCAGTTCTTCATGGCCTCATATCCGACCGCATTCGTCAGGGCAACGGAAGCGACGAACGCAGCCCTCCGGCGATCCTTATCCGGGATATCGTGCTGGACTCACCAGTTGGGAAAGGGCCAGCCCTGCCAGTCCGGCGGGCGATAGCTCGCGTAGCGCTGGCGGCGTTGTGCAAATCGCCGGCTTCTCTCGGGCTGCGCGTGCCGGGCGGATCTAGCGTGCCGCGTGGCTTGCTCTGGCGCCTTCAGCGGAATTGATCGCGGCGTGTCGGCCTGCGCGACAGCCGCAGGCTGAGCCTCGGGCGCCGGAGCCGTGGCGATGGAAACTGTGGGTGCCGGCGAGGTGGTGACGAGCGGGGTGCTCGTATCCATCCGTATCGCCTCCGGCCACTTGTGCTGTGAGTGAATGCGGATGGTTGCGCGGTCGATGTCGTGGTGGGCGACGGCGATCGGCGTTGCCGGAAAATACCAATCCGCGAGAAACAGCAGGCCAAGCAGCGTCGCGCTTGTAAACAGGACGTACCGAAGCAGAGGCATCAATTTTCACCACCATACCGGACCGCATATCGGCGCCGGCGCGCGACAACGGGAAAAAACGGCAATCGTTCCCGACGTCTCGCTCACCAAAAAGGCCGCCGATCGGCGGCCTCTTTGTATCGGTGGTGCGAACCACCAAGTGGTCCACTGTCGTCGTGCCAATAGCCACATCCTCGTGCTCACGGAGGCTGAACTGCTTGTGCGGCCTGCCGCGCCGATCGTGGACAACGACGCCGCGTCCCGCGAATCATCGCATGCCACGTGGTGAGCCGTGATACCCGCCCAGAGCACACGATAGCGGAAAGCGACCAGGAAGCCTGCACTGAGGACGGCGCTAGCGCCGGTGGAAGAATATGCAATTGAGCGCGGAACCGGAGATTCTTCCGCGGTTAATCCCTGTTGAGGGACACACCCAACATCCCAAAACGCTCCGGCACGGTGCGCCGGAGTTAACGTTTTTGCGGGCCTTGCCTGCGCGCCGATTGCCGCGCCGGATGGAATTGACGAAACAACTGAGCCGACCGCGTTGTCCTCAAACAGCGCAAAGACACCGAGCGTGAAAGGAGCGGAGCCTTTGCCTTCCCGATTAGCGGGGGGCGCGGACCTGTTGCACGGCCGGCATCGCGAGGTTCTTTGCCGCCCTCGATTCCGCAAACAGACCGGACGTCACGATCAGCGCAAGTGAGAAAATTGCCACCACCGACATGCATGCGAACTGATCGCCAGCGCCCATCTCAGCCACTCCGCTTTTGCTTGAACGGTGAACGCGAGACAGATCGGTTCGTTCCTAAAATCGGGAAGAACTGGCAACACGTGGCTATGGCGCCGACTCAGATCCGGACCAGCATTAATGCAAGGCCTCTGTAAGCGGTATCGAAGATCGGCCGCCAGCGCCCGGGACCATGCTCAGAAATCTGCTCGAATAGTTGCGCGCGGGACTGTTCAGTCGCTAATTCCGCAGCCGCAACCGCAGCCGCTACGCGGCGCGTGCATCATCTTCAAGGCTATCAAGGCCGCCGATCGGCTGCGCGGTCTTCGGCATTGCGTCCACGGCCTCGACAACTCGTCGACGCGTCTCCCTATCTTTGATCGAGCGATATGCCCGCAGCAGCCGGAATAGCGTCTCGGGCGAGCTGTTCTTTCGTCAAATTGTGCTCCTGTAACTCAACGCTGAATGCACGCCGTCAATTGGCGGCTCCACCGGTAGTACTGGCCGCAGGGCGGCGTGGGTCGTGAGGTGGCGGGACATTCATTCCGAACGGGTCGACCTTCTAGCCAACCATCACGCACGCATGAACCAAACACCGTGGGATGGCAACCGACGCCGCATGTCCCGTGAGCGCGGGCGCTGCCAGTGACCGTGAAAGCAATCAAACTCAAACTGATACCAATCATTGAGCGCACCATTCTTCGTGTTCCTTGCAATCACTTTCTTCAGAAGCGAGATGTTATGGGAGCCGCACGCGGCGCGGTATGGGGGCGCAGATACTAGCGCGTCGCAGCAATTGAGTGTCTCGGCAGACGACATTCGGGAAACTCGTAGCGTCGAAGATGGAGGCTTGCCGATACGCCTCCAAACACCGGTAGCCTCAAGCTCACCGTCTGAGCTGGAGCTTCGCCCGTGTTGCTCAGAGCATTCAAGCACACGGTGGATACGGTGGAGTACAACCTTTAGCGCAACTGGAGTCGCCATCGACCCGGGTGCTCTTCTGTTCGGGTGGAATGAGTTCTCGGCGGCACCCAGCGTTTAATCTGGCTCCGGGCGCACCGCGGTAGCTCCAACGGTTGTAGCAGGACGGGACGCCGGAAAGGATACGCACTGTCTGCGCGAAAAGACGGCCCCAGCGAGGAGGAGATGCCGAGGCCGAATTGAAGCGGAGCAATTCCGATAAAGCGCTCCCAAAGGTGGCTTACTTCTTCATGTGGTCTTTTGACATTGCGCCGTCCTTGGACATCGTGCCACTGCTCTTGCCCGTCGTGCCTTCCCTCTCTTTCGGGTCATTCTGCGTCGCGCTCGGATTTGCCGCGCTCGGACTGCTGGACGCGCCCTGACCGGAAGTCGCAGCCGGAGAGTCTCCACCGCCGCCGCCAGCGCCTCCACCGCCTTGTGCGGATGCCGCAGCAATTGAACCGAATATAAATACGGTCGCCACAGCGATTTTTGCGATTTTCATTTGGTCGTTTCCTTCCTGCTTCTATTGGAGCAAACTGGAGAACGAGGCGCGTTCGAGGTCGTTCCTAAAATAATGGCAATCGTCGCTTTCGGAGGCGAACGACACCGGCGAAAGCTCGAGAGGCCCTCTGGAAATTGGCATTCGCGAGTCAGCGGCGCCTGTCGCGTTTGTCGAACCTGTTGCAAAAGCCGGACGGCAGCTGCGCGCTATCGGCCGGCCTTTTGCACCTCGGGGAGGGCGCACCGGAGCCACCGCAGGTGCAGGCGTGATTGCCGGTCTAGGGTTGATCTGGATGGTTCTCGCAGACCCAACCGGTGTTATCGCAAAAGATGCCGCAGCTCTCGCTCTTCGGTCCTCGAAGAGCCCCGGATCCGGCGCCTGCGGCGCATTGTCGTTTTCCGGCATCAATCGGCAGGGCAAGGGTCGTAGCTGGCTGACATGGCCAGTAAGTCAGCGGGGCAGGCGCGCGGGCGACTGCGCCCGGAGTGAAGCGCTTGCTCCGCCAGCCGCGATCGCGCTCCTCCGGACTGCGCGTCGCGTTGCAGCGTCAGACTGCCCGCCGCCCAGCGAGGCGTTGCCGCGGCCCGGAGCCGGCCGGGCTGGGGCGGCCGGCTCCATCAGCTGCGAAGATTACGATGGTGCCAAAGCAGCGCCAAAGACCTGCGCCTAGCGCTAGCAATATGATGGTAGAGATACCGACCTGATCGCGGCGCAAACGGCTGAAATACTCCTCTGCTTGTTTAGTGCAGAGACCATACAAGGAGTAAGCTTCTTGGTGATTGGTTGATTCGCTTCAAGTTCAGAAAACGTCATCTTAGGAAGCGGCTTCGTCGGCATGAACGACAGGCCCCTTCGCAATGCAGGCACGAATGAAAGCGGCGGCTTGGCTTTCAGAGCCAAATACTGCTGGCGCCGAATCGCCACCGCGCTCAATGACGACGACGATGAGCTTCCGTTTCCCATTCTGATTGCGGGCATATCGGCGGTGGCGACGATTTTCTTTATAGTTTGCTGGCTTTACGTAACCGCCAAAATGGCAACCATTCACTTCAGCCATCTTGCCCTCGCCACCACTGACGTGCCCCTACAATTGCTCCGCCATTGCCTTGCGCAGCTTATCTAGGAGATTGAATAGGCACCCGATGGCGTACGACGCCATGCGTCAGCCTATGGGACCGAGAGATGTGGTGATCCATGAACTTCTACCGGGGGACGGTCGATCGTCCACCTTCCGGTATGCTTTGCCTCGTTAGCGTCGGCTTTTTCGGCTTGTCCAGGAGTTCCGCCGCCATCGCTTCGACCGCTTCGAAGATCGCGTGTCGATCTATTGACCGGGGCACCCCTCGGTATCGGAGCATCGCAATGCCGGGTCGCTCGCTATCGCCATCCCGGCCACCATGTTGAGGAGGGTTCATCGTTGTGATTTTGACCTTCCGCAATGCGACGAGGTGGCTTCGCTTGAACGGGTACCCGGGCTGTCGCGAGCATCCCTTGCATCGCATGGAGCGCTCGAGCTCGGGATAGGGTCCGTCTCGGTCGCCTCACGATATCGAGGGCGGCTGTCTAATGGGTCTTCGCAGCGACGGCACTTGACCTCGAGGTGGCGATAGCCGGCAGTCAGGGCGTCGCCGAGCGCAGGCGACGGCTGGGCTGATTGTACGTGGGATCGACTGGGACTACAGCTTCGTATTGCTTAGCTTTTTCAAGTAACGCATCGCGAACTGGGCCTTCCGGTAAGAGCGCGGCTTGGTGACGTGCCTCTCTAGCGCATTGCGCGGCTTCAATTGCCAACCCCTCAGTCTCACGATTCATCTTCGTCGCTCCGCTCGACGCCACGCAGGAAACGGCAATGAACTCGCGATGTTCCAAAACCTGCAGAGCGTTTGGCAATGCTTAGTGTGTTTCAGCCGATCATTTTCGGCTTCTGTCGTTCGGCACCGTTTGAAACTCGTCCGGCCCTTTGCTGAGCCGGACGCCCGCGCTTGGCTTGATTCCCGCGGATTTCTAGCGGGCCGTGCTGTGCTGTTTGGCCAACCACAAAAAAAGGCCCCAGCACCCTTGGAGGGTAATGCCGGGGCCAATCCGGATCGCCGAACCGCCGTCCTCCGAGAAGCAGCGGTCGTCGCTACTAGGGCTGAAAAAACACGAAATGAAAATCAGGTGCCCCGTGGCTCGGATCATCCAAGTGATCTGCGGTTCCGGAAATAACGCATGTGAATCTTTGTCGCTTTTTTCCCAGTCCACTGCTGCACCTGCAAGCGCCGTGATCGCCTACGTGGGAACCACACTTTAGCGCGCCGAATTATTCGTCGGTCATCCAAAGGAGACACCAATGAAGAAGTTCGTCGCCGTCACCGCTCTTACGCTCCTGTGCGGCTCGGCCTTTGCTCAGAACACCGGTCCCGCTCCACAGACAGGGATGGAGAAACCCGGAGTGACGAACGGTGCCAAGCCAGATGGTTCGATGGATACGACCGGCATGAGCGCGACCAAGGGGAATATCAAAAGGGAAAAAGACGGTGCACCGGCCCCAAAGCCAGAGAAAAAGTAAGTCCGACTGTACTTGGAGTGCCAGTACCAAAACCGGACATCCGATGTATGAGTACACGTTGCGGCCGGCGAGGGGAGTTAGGATCGTTTCGATGACGGTACCAACATGATCTTGGACGCCTGTCCGGAGCATGCCCATGATCGACTATGTGATTGGTAGGGTGGATCGGAGCTTGAAGCTCAAGCTGTTTCACACGCTCTACGCGTCGGAGCAGGCGGGCTATCACCCGGCATAACCAGTGCGTTCCGCGATGACTACCGTCAATCGATCGCGAGCGGCCTAAAAGCAGCGTCCGACAAGTCATACCATGGAGGGAGCTTCCGCGGCGGCTATGGCCACGGGCTTGCCGCTGATGTCGTGAGCGTCAAAGGCGCGACGCGGGCGGAGCGCTGGGTTTCGACTGAGGCCCTTTGGAAATGGATCGATGCGCGCGGACCTGATTTTGGAATCGGGCGACCGTATCTCGATCGAGATCCGCCGCATGTCGCGCCGATAGACGGCAAGGAATGCGCCGCTCACCGCAGCGGGACGAAAGCTCAACATGCGCAAGCGGATATCAAGAAGCGCAACAGGGGCGCTCTGCAGATCGTGGCGAGACGATCAAAAACCGCAAAAGCGTCGAAGGGGAGAACGATCTGATCCCGTCCAGCTGCGCTTTTCAACAAGACGCGGGCAAGAATGCCTACCAATCCCGTCACCGTGCAGAAGTATCGCGGCGCCTGTCTCGCAACAGCAGATTTGGCCGTGGGTCATCGTGTCGTCGCGATCGTTTCGGCGATCGGCGAGACCACAGACGAACTCGTCAGGATGGCCTATCAGGCAGCCCGCATCCTAATCGCCGCGAACTCGACAGGTTGTTGACCACCGGTGAGCGCATCAGCATGTCCTTGATGAGCATCGCACTGTCTGATCTCGGCGTGCCGGCGATCGGCTTTCGCCGGCGAAAAAAACCAGCATTATGAGGGCTTGCGATCCGCAGGACACTCGACGCGTTGCGCGCGCATTGGAAGGGAGCAAACCTGCGCAAGCGGCGCGAGAGTGGCGGTGAAGCGGACGTCGCGGGTGCGCCCTTTGACTTCCGGAGTCTCGCCCCAAGCGGAAGTCCCTCCTGCTTCTCAACCGCACTAGGCGCTACTGGGCGCTAGTTTTGTCGTTTAAGCTGTCAAATCCACCGAGTTGAACAATCCTTTCGAAGTCGCCAAGCGTAACGACGCGGCGCTTTAAATCAAGGATGCCTTGGGTTCGGAACGCCTGAAGGACGCGGTTGACATGCACGACGCTCAATCCAAGCGCGTCGGCCAGCTTCGATTGAGTGATCGGAAAGTCAAACTGCTCGTTAGCGACCATACCCATCGCTCCAAGCCGCTGGCGCAATTCCGCAATCAAATAGGCCATGCGCCCCGATGCGGATCGTGTGCCCAAATTGACTATCCATTGCCGGAACAATGCGGCGTCAACAAGCGACTCGCGCCAGAGCGCTCGTGCCAAAGCCGGATGCGTACTAAGGGTTCGTTCGAGCGCATCGTGATCAATAAAACCAAGTTGCGCTTTCGACAGCGTGGTCAGGTCGTGGTCCATCCGCTTCAGTGGCAAGCCGTGAAGATCGGGCATGTCGCCTGCGATGTGGAATGATAGAATCTGCCGTTTGCCATCTTCCGACACTTTGGATCGATAGGCAAAGCCGCTCAGAATCACGCAGCATTGGGTACTAAGCTGCCCTTCGCGAAAGATCGATGAATCTTCCGGCAAACTCTTCACCGATGCAACAATGGACCGGAGGGCTTTCGTATCCTCGTCGGGTAACTCAGAGTGCTGCCGCAACTTCCGGATCATCATCTCGATGGGCATCTGAAGTTCCTTGTCAACCTTTCGGGACGGGAAGCTGTCGCTTCCGCCCCGACCATACGCTTGGAACGGGCGTGGATGTAGATAATTGTCCCGCCAACTTGAGCGCAATAGTTCCAATCAGTGGCCCCGAAATGCCGCGGTATTTTTTTCACATCCAGCACCGACAAAGGGATCCAGACGAAACCGGCATGGACCTACCCGACAGCGACGCCGCTTGGAAGGAGGCCACCATCACCGCTGGAAAATTCCTTCAGGACCTCGATGGCACGCTGAAGCCCGGCCAGGAATGGCGGATGGAAGTAACTGACGAGGCGGGAAATCTAATATGGGTCCTCCGCCTGTCGCCTGAAAGGCACTGAAACGCCGGCGTCGGCAACTGCCGTACTTTTAGCAAGATAGATGGACGCGATTGCCGTCTCATCGGACCGGCGATGCCGCGACCTCACTCCTGGTTGTCGTGCAAACCGTAACTATTTGAACCCGGCCCTGCCGCGGTATGGCAGCGGGCCGCCGAAAAGCTCCCTCGTGGCTAGCCTCGAAAAGCTGCGACCTTCATGCCCACTCGCCTCGAAGATTTTGGAAGCTGCCAACTGCGGAGAGGTGTCGCCCCGAAGGTCTCAAGCAGGCCGGACGCCGAGCTCTCTCGCAAGCGCCGAATATGTGACGTTGACCGGGCGAGGCGGCGACCCGAACGTCGCCGCGAGGGGCGCGAACGCGCGCGGGCGAACGGTTCCTGGACGGTGTGCGCCTTCGGAAGACGACGAGATCCGGGCTCTTGCTGGTTAGCGTGCGAACGGGATTTCACGCCGTGTCGGCGACGCGCGAATGTTGCGGATATTGCACGAGCATCGACCTCGCGCACACACGTAGGAGCCGCCACGATAGCAGCGGCACCTTTTCTTCAAGACAACAGATAGTCTGACGTTCTACTGAGGTGATCGCTTGGTGGCGGATCCGCTCTTGCCCCCCGGAAGGCCCTTGATGTTCGAGGGATCCTGTTCCTGCACCGAGAGGTTTTGTTGGCTTGATCCGACTGTGCCCTTTTGTGCAGCAGGTCCGTTCTTGTTGCCAGCTGAACCGCTGATGCCGGCACCGGAATTCTGCGCGCTGGGCGCCGTTGCCGGACTTGTGCCCGCGGCAGCGGTGTTCGGCTCGCCAGGCGGATGGGAGGCAGCGCCCGGCTTTTCTTGTTCTCCGACATAGCCCGACGCGCCTGAGTTCTGGGTTTTCGCACCCTTGTCGGCTTCGCGCTGAAGGTTTTGCCCCGGGCTCGTCTGCTGGGCGGCTGCCGGAAGGCCAATCGCCGTGGCCGCGAAGACGAGCATCAATAGAGTGGGTATCCGCATGACTGCTTCATCCTTCGTCTGCTTCTCCCGCAAGGTTGAAAGTCAAAAACAACCGGATAGAAGGCGCGGCGTTCCTTTAACGATCGAGGATGGCCGACGGCCCTGCTCGCGATCACCTCACAATGAAATCCATGTCGGATACCGGCCTCAGATGCGACTACGTCTTTTCCCCGCGACAAGGCCTAAGAGGCCGAAAGTCTCACCCAAGGCGGCCACGCCGGTTTGGTGCCGGACTCCGCGGAACATCGCGAGGTTCGTGGTGCAGGAAGTTGAAAATCGCGGCCGTGCGCTTCACCAAAAGCCCCAAATTCATCACACGCCGCTTCGCTAAGTAGAAAGCTGACTGACGCCGCATCGAGCCCTTGGTCCTCTCAAGATGGGGTAGGGCCGCGCGGCAGCCGTAGAACACGCCGTCGACATCGGTCGACAGGACTTTTCGCCATCTATCGTCGCTAATGGACGCCGGGTCGCCGCCTACATGGACGCCCGCGTTGTTCACGATGACGTCTAGCCGGCCGAAGTGGCCGACTACTGCGGTGACCATTGCGTCGACAGCCCTGGAATCCGACACGTCGGCGGCATGGGCCATCGTCCGGTCGGCCGGCAGGCTCTTGGCGACCTTTTCGAGGGCGTCCTTGTTGCGGTCGACCAACGCGACCTTGGCGCCCTCGGCCGCGAACCGGCGAGCTGTTGCTTCGCCGATGCCGGACGCCGCGCCGGTAGTGATGATGACCTTTTCCTGGAACCTTTCGTCCACAGAGGGGTCCCGTTGATCCGTGGCAAGGACAGCCATTCTCGCGCCGAGAACCGGCAGCCGATTACGCGCCTTCAGGCAGCGCGCCGCTTTCTGGTCCGCGCCGCCTTCTTGGCTGATCGCGACCGATCCGCAGCGGGCCGGTTGGCCGAGGCGGCGCCGCCGAGACGGCCGCCTTTCTTCGACGGCGAATGGTCTTCTTCCGTTCCGCGGCCGGAGCCGCTTTTCTTGCCGCCGTGCGTCTCCTTGTTCACGGTCGCCCAAGCGCGCCGCTCGGCCTCCTTCTCCGGAACGCCGCGGTGCTCGTAGCCTTCCTCGATGTGCTCTGCCTGGCGCTTTTGCTTTTCAGTATAGCTGGACTTGTCGCCGCGAGGCATGGGGTCCTCCCTCGATTGAAATATTCGGTTCAAAACCGGGAAGGCTTGTCTGTTCCAGTCATGACGACAAGTTTGTGGCGCGGTCGCCGAGCCAAATCCCAACTGCGCAGTCACAGCCAAACGACCTCACGCCGCGACGACGGGAACCTTTCCGTGATTGCGTCTTTTTGAATCGGTAATGAGCGTCGAGACTGAATTGAAGTTCCAAGCTTCGCCCCGCGGGCTATCGGCCATGACGAAGGGCGGCGTCCCCGGTGTGCGACGCGCCGATTGGTCCCAGCAAGATCTTGTTTCGACGTATTTTGATACGAACAAGCGCGAGCTCAAGCGGAGTGGCCTCACGCTGAGGGTGCGCCAGGTCGACAACAAGTTTGTGCAAACGGTAAAGTCTACTGCTTCAGGAAACCTCACGCGTGGCGAATGGGAGGCCGAGGTCGATCGCCTCAAGCCGGACATTGCCAAGGCGGAAGGTACGCCGCTCGATGATTTCAGCGCCAAGAACTTGTCCCGGAAGCTGAAGCCGGTCTTTCGCACCTCGATTCGTCGTGCCGTACAGACAATTCGAACCCGCCGCAGCGAGATTGAGCTCGCGATCGACCGCGGCAAGATTTCGGCCGGCGGCCGCTCGCAACCGATTGCCGAACTCGAGCTCGAACTAAAATCCGGACGTCCGTCAGATCTGTTTTCGTTGGCGCGAAAGTTCGACCGCAAGACCGCCGCCGAACTCGACTTGCGATCGAAGGCAGAGAAGGGCTATCGGCTCCTCGAAGATAACGGCGCAAGAGCGATGCATGCGGCACCTATTCGGCTTGATCGTGAGTTGGCGCCAAACGGAGCCTTCCGCATTGTTGCGTCTGCGACGCTCCGGCATTTTGCATGCAATGCGGATGCGGTGCGTGCACTGGATTCGGAGGCAATCCATCAGATGCGCGTAGGCTTGCGGCGAACGCGCGCCGCCATCTCGCTCTTCAGCGACGTCCTTCCGCGAACGAATACCGCGCGGATTAAGGCTGAGCTTAGATGGCTCACCCGTGAGCTCGCGCCAGCTCGCGAGATCGATGTATTCTTGAAAGAGCGCGTTCATCCCGTCGCGCATGAGAACGTGCCAAAACGCGGCTCTCGCGCTATCGAGAAGAAGTTTGCCGCTCAACGGCTTGCGGCCTTCAGGCGCGCTGGACGGGCGGTGGCGTCGGCCCGGTTTCGTCGTCTTTTGCTCGATGTGATCGAATGGATCGCGACCAACAGCGCGTCAGCCCACGACAAGCGATTGATTGGTCCCTATGCGGCAGCACTGCTCGACCGGCGCATCAGGAAGGCACGCAAGCAAGGCAAGCGCTTGCAAGAACTCGATCCGACGCAACGCCACAAACTACGCATAAGAATCAAGAAGATCCGTTATGCAGTCGAGTTCTTTAAGAGCCTTTACGCCCATAGCGATCACAAGGAACTCGCAGGGCTCTCCGACCGGCTCAAGAGAATTCAATCGGCCCTTGGCTCCTTGAATGACTTTATGGCGCATCGCGAGATGGGGACTAATGCTGCGCTGAACGCCCCTCGCGCCAATCGGAGGGCTCAGGCATTCGTGTCCGGATTTGTGGTTGGTCGCGAGCGCGAGGCGGCAACCGGTTTGATGAAGGCGGCGTCCAGAGAAATCGGCCGGCTGCGCCGTTTGCGCAGTGAGCCTCGTTAAGCGCAGTCGACCGGGAACCTGTGCGGCCTCTCGCAGATGTTTCATACAGCGCGAGCGAAGTTGATCCGACGACATTTGCGGTCCCCTAAGAAGCGTCCCGGCCTGTGTCGGAAAAGTGCGCTTGATTGCAACGGCAAGGCGAGGACTGAAGCCCACATTCCAGTCGGCCAAGGGCCAGCACCTTGATTGCGTATCGATGAGTGCTATGTCGTCCCTGGGGAAGGGTGCAAGGCCACCTGTGACGGAGAGTTCGCATGCGCATCGAGCCAGTCTTCTTGTTCGATCTCGACGGTACGCTGGTCGACAGCGTCTATCAGCACGTGCTGGCCTGGAAGCATGCACTCGATTCCGAAGGAATCGAACTATCGGTCTGGCGCATCCATCGCAAGATCGGCATGAGCGGTGGCCTCTTCACCAATCAACTCCTCCGGGAGATCGGCATCGAGATCAGCGCGGAGCGCATCGACCGCCTACGGCGCGCGCATGCGGCCTCTTACCAGCAACAGGCAAGCCAGGTCCGCCCCCTGCCGGGCGCGCGCGACCTTTTGCGGTGGTTGTCGGAAGCTGGAATTCCGTGGGCGATCGCGACCAGTGGTCGAATGGAAACCGCTGCCGTCAATCTTGCTTCGTTGGGCGTCGATCCGGAACGAGCCTCGGTCGTGACGCGCGATCAGGTCAAGTATGCCAAACCGGATCCGGATTTGTTTCTTGCCGCGGCCGCGCGGCTCAACGCGCCAATCGAAACTGCCATCGTGGTCGGCGACAGTGTCTGGGACATGCTGGCGGCCGTTCGTTGCCGTGCACTGGGAGTAGGTCTCCTGAGCGGCGGGTATGGACCGGACGAACTCAGGCAATCCGGGGCGTTTCGCGTCTATGACGACCCAGCCGACCTGTTGCGCCGGATTGACGAGGTTGGAGGACGGCGCTGATCGATTCTTGTCTTCATAAGTTGAATGAAAAGCAGCGGCGGCGTTGTTATTGCGGCGGTCAGGCGCGCCCCGCGCCGATTTCGCGCTCCCCTTGCGGTCAGAAATCTATTTTCGGACCGTCGGTCTGGCCGCGTCGCTCGCAAAGCGCAGGCGCGTCGTCGAAGCCTGCCCTTCCGGCCGGTCAAGACCGTCTCTCCTTCTAGATAATCTTGACATTGGGCTCGCGTTCCCAGACGCGGAGCTTCCCGAGGCGGTCGACAAATGATTTGGCGTCCCCGGCGCTTTCCAAGGTGACACAACTCTCGTCCAAATCATCGGCGGCGATGCCGGCTTTCGCGAACAGCGGTAGCGCAGAGCCAACGTAGCCGATGAACTTGCAGTGGGCAAAGGCGTCGGCGACAAAATCCCGTGCCGATGACTCCTGCAGCAAATCGTCCATGGCCGCCTGTGTCGGTAGCAGGGCAACGGCATCGTACAACACCGAGGGCCCGCCATCGATCATTTGATCAGCGTGGATCCAGCTGCCGTCGTTCGCCCTGGCTCCGGTGACCGTCGGCGCAATGATCTCGTACGTCGCTCCGGCCTTGTCGAGCGCGGCCTTGAGTCCCTGAAGGAGACCGGCATCGGTTCCGTCGGAAACCAGGATACCCAACTTGCGGCCCTCGAAGCGCTCGGGTCCATTCTCGACGATGCTCAGCGCCGGGGAGGGATTGAGATCCAGACGTGTCGGCACGGCAGCGTCTGCCGGCTTTGGCATCTTCTGCAGACCAAGTTTGCCGGCGACGTTGTTGGCCAGCGTCTCATCGATGTTCAGGAGATGCGAGACCATCCGTTCCCGGATCGCAGGCGTTTGAACTTTGCTGAGTTCGAACGTCAAGGCGGCAGCGATATGCGCCTGCTCTCCCATGGTTTGACTGATAAAGAACTGACGCGCCTGGCTATAATGGTCTGCGAAGCTCTCGGCGCGCAGACGACGTTTGGGGCCTTGTTCGACGTCGGCGAATGACGCGAAGCCGCGCTGTGGCGACTCTCTGGGGCCTTCGCCGAAGGAGTTCGGTTGGTAGTTGGCGCGCCCGACTGGATTGCGCAGGGCCATGTGGCCGTCCTGCTGAAAATGAGAGAACGGGCATTTGGGCGCATTGATCGGGATGTGCGTGAAGTTTGGGCTTCCGAGCCGCTTGAGCTGGGTGTCGAGGTACGAGAAGTTGCGTCCCTGCAGCAGCGGATCGTTCGAGAAGTCGACCCCCGGCGGAACGTTCTGAGTCATGAAGGCGACCTGTTCGGTTTCCGCAAAGAAATTGTCGGGCATGCGATCGAGCACCAACCGACCAGCGGGGATGGGCGGCAGTACTTCCTCCGGTATGAGCTTCGTCGGATCAAGCACGTCGAAGTCGAAGGAATCGGCGAAATCCTGATCGAAAAGCTGCAGTTGAAGTTCCCATTCGGGGAAGTTGCCGGTTTTGATGGCGATCCAAAGATCCCGGCGATGGAAGTCAGGATCGGCACCGTTGATTTTGACGGCTTCGTTCCAGACCACCGACTGCATGCCCAATTTTGGCTTCCAGTGAAATTTCACGAAGGTGGACTCGTTCTTCGCGTTCACAAACCGGAAGGTGTGCACACCGAAGCCTTCCATGAAGCGGAACGATCGCGGGATAGCACGATCGGACATCACCCACATGATCATGTGCATGCTCTCGGGGGTGAGACTGATGAAATCCCAGAAATTGTCGTGGGCCGATTGTGCCTGCGGAAAGGCGCAATCAGGTTCCTCCTTCACAGCGTGGACCATGTCGGGAAACTTGATGGCGTCCTGGATGAAGAAAACCGGGATGTTGTTGCCAACGATGTCCCAATTGCCTTCCTGTGTGTAGAGCTTTACGGCGAAGCCACGGACATCCCGGGCGAGGTCGAAAGAGCCCTTGCTGCCGGCCACGGTTGAAAATCGGACGAAGGCTGGTGTCTTTTCACCGGTGCGCTGGAACAGGTCGGCCCTGGTATACTTCGACAAGGGCTTGTAGTTCTCGAAGAAGCCGTGCGCCGCGTAGCCACGTGCATGCACGACCCGCTCGGGGATCCGTTCGTGATCGAAGTGGAAAATCTTTTCCCGAAAATGGAAATCCTCCAGCAGCGTCGGGCCACGCGGACCGATTTTCAGGGAGTTCTGGTCGTCGGAAACCGGACCACCCTGCGCCGTCGTGAGCATAGGCACCTTACCTGATGCAATTTGATGAAGTTCGCCTGCTTCACCACGTTCAAGTTTTTGGTCGTGAATGTGTGCCGTCCCGCGCAATTCGCGGGTTGGTTTCGTTGCCTTCGCCATTGCTTGGTTTCCTGGAGGACGAACTAGCGAGTCCTAAGTCCCGCCAGACGCACTACGTTCCTATTCGGGCGCCAACCCTGGTCAGCAGCGCTTGCAAGCGCTTCGGGTGCCGATCGCTGGACGCTTGCTTCCGCGCGTGCCGTCCTGTCGCTTACCGGACCCTGGGAATCTCGATCGTCTGGCCCATGACCTGATATTGTTGTCCGATCGTTGCTCAACCTACCCGCAGCGTAGGCGGATCAGGTTGGCGCGCTGGTCCAGAGACATCATGGGCTTGAGCCGCTGAAGGTAACACGGACACTCCGTCTCCGAACCGATCGATCCTCATTTTTCCGGCCCCCAATCGAACGCGAGGAACGAAGGTTTCTAGGCCGCGTTGATCGGTCTTCCCGAAGGAGAAGCCGGAGAAGGATGACTGATTTGACCGCGGAGAAGCGAAGTCGGTTAGGCATCCTGTCACCGAGTTCATCGCCGGAAAAGCCGGCGAAGAAAACGTCGTCGCGGTCGAGGCAGTGAGGTATTTGCGTGGACCAAAGCCGTCCCGAATGCGCCGTGTGAAATAACGAAGGGCCGATGGACAATCTGACGAAAAAAGAACAGCCGGACCGGTCGAAGATCAACATGCACGAGCCGTTTGAGGTCAAATACTGGACTCATGCGCTTGGCGTGTCGAAGGAAGAGCTTCAGAAGGCCGTCGACAAGGTCGGGAATTCTGCAGCGACGGTGCGCAAAGAGTTGGGCATCAAGGAGTAGGCATGGCGACCGAACAGCAGATACGAGACTACGCGCACCTGCTCTGGGAGAGAGCTGGGAAGCCAGAAGGCCGGGACACCGAATTCTGGCACGCGGCGGAAGTCGAGTAAAATGCAGAACGCGAGAGCCCTGACGCGCCGACGGAGATCGACCAACCCAACAGGACCACGCTTCCGGGGTGATCAATTCACCCGTCCAATTTTGAACCGCTTGGGTTGGGTAGCGAACCGTCATGGCGCTTCAGGCGCGATGGCCAGTTTCCAATTGGTCTGAGGTTCGCATTCGCGAAGGCTCGCGACTCGATAGCCCTTATGAGGAATCTGGCCGTCTTCCTCGTCAACAGCAGGATCGTTCTCCACCAACAGCTGTACCACGCGCCAGTTTCAACTTCTGCGGAGTTACTATCCGCTCGCGAGTGTTCATCCGCGCATCGGGCTTGTTGGCCCGCATAGGAACTTTTGGTTTCCCGGCCAGATTGTCAGGACGATTTGAGCGGAGGAGGCTTGCATGAACCAGCTGATTTACCTGGTGGGACTGATCGTGGTCATCCTTGCGGTACTGTCGTTCTTTGGATTGCGGTAGGTACATCATGGACAGTCACCAAAGTGTTGCCGACGTCGTCGACAACAAGGGCGGCTTGCGCCTGCAATGGAGCCCGGTCTTCGCGGGTGCGCTCGCCGCAGCTGCTCTGTCGCTGATCTTGATCAGCTTCGGCGCTGCAATCGGCTTGGGCGTTAGCTCGAGTTCACCTTCATGGCGCGATGCATCGTCTGCGCTCGCGTTGCTGTCCGGGCTGTACTTGGTCCTGCAGGCGCTGGTGAGCTTCGGCGTCGGCGGCTATATTGCCGGCCGCGCGCAGCAGGCGATCGGCGCGACGCCGGCCGACGTGATCGAAAGCAGCGACGGGCTTCATGGTCTGACCGCCTGGGCGCTCGCGGTCATCGTCGGGGCGGCGGTTGTTGCGCTGGTCGGACTATCGGCCGCGCGTCCGACGATCCAGAATCGGCCGTCGGCCACGGCGGCGGAGCCGTTGCTGAGTGCCGAGCTTGACCGGCTGTACCGGTCGCCACGACGTCCGGCCAATATTGACATCGGTTACGAACGGGCTGAGGCGGGCCGCATTCTATTGACTAGCTCCGGCCATAGCGGCGTGAGCACCGAAGATCACAGCTATCTGATCCAGCAGGTTGCGGCGGCGACGGGGTTGCCGGCTGCCGACGCCGAAAGGCGCGTCGACAGCGTCATGGGTGATGCCAGAACCGCCATCCAGCGGTCGCGGCGCAGCTCGGTGATCCTGGCATTCTCGGCTGCGGCGGCGCTGCTGTGCGGCGCGGTCGCAGCTTGGGTTGCGGCCTGCGCCGGAGGTCGCCACCGCGATGGCGCACCACTGCCGGAGTGGATAGATAGTAGGCCAACCACGGCCGTACCGAGCGTTTGAATCGTTGATTGCACGTGCCCGAGGAAGACAGAGATGGCAACGATCTTGATCATGGACCACACCGGCGACACTCGCCATTATTTCGATCCGAGTGACAGCGAGCAACTCGCCTGGGCGAACGCGCGCTTTGCCGAACTGACGTCGGATGGCTACACCGCCGCAGTGCGGAGATCGCACGGCGAAGCCGCGCTCGTCCGGGCGCTGGATCCGACCGCCGAGGAAACCTTGTTCTATCCAAGGCTGGTCGGCGGATAAGGCCATGATGGCCCGTCTGCGCACCGTGCCTCTACTGTCCGCTTGCGGCGCGCCGTCGGTACGCTGCGTGCGACGCTATCCGCGATTTGGGAGCGCTGGCAAGCCCACGAACGAAACGAGGCGCGCGGGCTGGCGCTGATGTCCGCATGGTTGTCGCCCGAGCAGCGCTCGCAGTTCGAAAAATGCAACCGCTTCGACGTCGTTGGCTCGGAGTCGGGCAGCCGATATCGAATTTGCTACGGGACATCGACCAACGTCTATGAAATAGGACGACACAGGCCGCATTGTGGTCGGCTGGTGCTTTCGGCCGGTCGGTTGCCTGGTGCCGGGCGATGTGATGCTTGCCCAGAAGATCGCGCTCGAAACCGACGAGCGCGCGGCCCTCATGGTTGCTAGGCCGTTCTCAAGTTCCCTGCCGCCGCGCACGCATCTCGCTCCGATCAGCTAGGCACTCGGTTGGCGACCGGCCACGTGGCGGGAACGTGGTAGCCGGCCGACGCCGACGCCGTCAAGCAGCGGCTCATGGGACCTCGTCACTGCCATGCTCACCGATTCCGGCGCCGCCCGGCCGGAGCCGTCTCGAGCGGCGGGGTGGGGAACGTCGATGATCCTGCCGGGTTGTCGGATGCCGACTTGCATTGGATATCGCCATGGGCGCCAATACCCGATCGCCTTCGCTGAGCCTGATCTTCCGCTCCTATCTCGGGGACTTGCGACATTGGATCGGACGCCTGGTGACCGGCTACGCGGTGGCGTGCGGAGTCATGCTGTTCGGCGCGGTCTCGCTCTTGATTGCGATCGGGATCGGGATTGGCGCGGCTTTTGACGCCCTTGAGATGCGCTACGACATCTGGATCGCATACGCGGTGGTCGGAGGCGCCTTTCTGTTGCTCGGGCTTGTTGGGCTGCTGGCGGGTCGTATTCTGCTCGCCCGCCCAGCGCCGGCGGTGCCGCGCCCCAGCCGGCAGTCCGACATGCTCAAGCGTGCCATCGCAGTGCCCGTCGCGGCGCGGCTGATCGCTACCTCCCGGTCGGGATCGGGGGCAGCCGTCGACCCGAAGACCCAGGTGCTGGCCGCCGGGGCTGCAATCATGCTCGTCGGCTGGTTCGCCGCATCGCGCTTCAAGCGGCGGCACGACGGCATTTAGGACTAGCGATGGCACAGCGCTCCAGTTGGCCAAACGACCTGATGCTTGCCGGTGCGACGGCTCTGGCAACCCTCGCGATTTATCGACATATCTCGCGGCGGGAGGCGCCGGTCGAACGCGAGCAATGCGTCGAGCCCGCATTGGCCGAAGCACAGGATCGTGGACGGCTGGCTGAGACGCCGCTTCAGATTCCGGCCGCGGGGTGGAAAGATATTCTGCTGCGAACCTATCAGCAGATCGACGAGGACCGGCTGCTGGCGACCGCCGCCGGCGTCGTGTTCTACGGCCTGCTGGCGGTCTTCCCGGCCATCACCGCGTTGGTGTCGAGTTACGGCCTGTTCGCCGATCCGTCGACGATCTCGTCCAATCTGCAAAGCCTCGCCCTGATGCTTCCGGAAGGTTCGTTTGCGATCGTCCAGGACCAGATCGCCCGCGTGCTGGCGAAGGGCACCTCGACGCTCGGCCTGACCTTTGTGGTCGGTCTGCTGGTTGCGATCTGGAGCGCCAATGCCGGCATGAAAGCGATCTTCGACGCGCTTAACGTCGTCTACGACGAGAAGGAGAAGCGTGGCTTCTTCAAGCTCAATCTGATATCCCTCTCATTCACCGTCGCAGCTCTGATCTCGATCATGCTGATGGTCGGAGCTGTGGTCGTCGTGCCCCTTCTGCTGCAGCAGTTTGGCCTGGGCACACGGGCCGAGCTTATCGTCCGGTTCGGACGGTGGCCGATCTTGCTGCTCCTACTCCTAACGGCGCTTGCGGTGCTTTACCGCTATGGCCCCAGCCGAGCCAAGCCGCGCTGGCAATGGCTCAGCGTCGGTGCCCTCGCGGCGGCTCTCCTATGGCTGATCGGTTCCGGGCTGCTCTCCTGGTATCTTGCAAACTTTGGAAATTACGGCGCAACCTATGGCTCGCTCGGCGCGGCCATTGGCCTGATGACCTGGATGTGGATGTCCGCTATCATCGTGCTGTGTGGCGCAGAATTGAATTCGGAGATCGAGCATCAGACCGCTATCGATTCGACCGAGGGTCGCGGCAAGCCCCTCGGGGCGCGGGGCGCAAGGATGGCGGATACGGTTGGCAGGGCGTCATAGCAAGACGCTCACTGTCTAGTACCGCCGCACGATTGACCGGAAAGCGATCCAGATCGCAACCGACAGGAGTCCCAATCCACCGCGCACCAAGAAGGCTGGGCCGTAGCCGATCCATTGTGCGATCCGGCCGCCGAGTGCGGAGCTGAGCGAACGCCCAACGCCTTGTTCCGTTCAGCGACCGCGCAACCATTCCGGAAGCGCGGCGGACGCTTTTGCCTGGCGATGGCGCATGTTCCATAAACGCACGTGACCGCCGCATGATGCCGAGGTGGTTGCTATTTTTCGCAACCGCGTAAGTTGCGATGTACATAGGAACCAATAACAGCACCCGCGCTTGAGCCAAATGGTTCAGGTCAACGTGCTGGAAAGACCGATCGAGCGCATCAAGGAAACCTGCGAGCTAATGGGCATCGCAGACAAGTTCGATTGTGCGCTTCCCGAGCTTGAGACGTTTCTCGAGGCGGAGGTCGCGAAGGGCGAGGTGAGAGAAACCAGGCTGACCGTTGACGGGCTGCGCTACTTGCGACGGTTGCTGACGGAGGCATTACGCTCGCCATCGCAGGACGTCAGATAGCTGTGCCGCTTCGCCTTGATCATGGACCGGTGAAGAACGCCAACGGAGCAACTCATGAATCTGAATGGCAAGAAAATTGCTATCCTCGCAACGCATGGCTTTGAACAGTCGGAGCTCGAGGTGCCGCGCGATCGCCTGAAAAAGGCCGGCGCCACGGTCGAAATCGTGTCGATCGCCGCGGGCGAGATCAGGGGATGGGACAAGAAGGATTGGGGACGTCCGGTCAACGTCGACAAAACGCTGGATCAAGCGGCAGCTTCAGATTACGACGCGGTCGTCCTGCCGGGCGGACAGATCAATCCAGACCTGCTGCGTGTCGAACCCAAGGCGCTGAAGTTCATCAAGGATATGTTCGACGCGAAGAAGATCGTCGCAGCGGTCTGTCATGCGCCCTGGCTGTTGATCGAGACCGGGATCGCCAGGGGCCGCAAGATGACCTCCTACAAGTCGATCAAGACCGACGTGGCGAATGCCGGCGCAATCTGGGAGGACGCCGAGGTAGTCGTCGACCAGGGCCTCGTGACTTCTCGAAATCCTGGAGATCTTGAGGCCTTCAGCGCTAAGATCATCGAGGAGGTGAGAGAAGGCCGGCATACACAACGCAGCGCCGCGTGAGGCGGCAGTCATAGCGTTCTCGGATGAGATGACCCGATGCGCCGAGGCTCGCCTATTCCAAGGCCTGCCTTGCCGCGGCGATGAACCATTGCCCCGTCACCGGTGGCAAGCACGTTGGGCCTGCACATTTCCGCTTGATACATTTCCGCTTGATGATGGCAGGCGCGGAGATGTGCCGGACGGCGGCTTGACAGCCCGCTTCGGACAGCCGAAGCGTGGTTCGCATCTATCCTATGAAAACGTAGACGAGAATGTGTGCCGGGACGAGGCCGCACACACCTTAGGAACATCGCTCTGAGCGCGCCGTTGGGCTTTTTTCGGAGGTGCGCAAATGCACGAGGTCGTGACTGTCACCACGCGCTCTATCAATCCCGCCTCTACGGCAAAAATTGGCATCCATCCCCTCCATCCCATGCTGGTGCCATTTCCGATCGCCTGCTTCGTCGGCACGTTGGTGACCGACATTACTTACTGGCGCACGGCCGAAATGATGTGGGCGGATTTCTCGGCCTGGTTGTTGTTCGCGGGACTGATCATGGGCGGTTTTGCCGCAATCGCCGGCCTGATTGATTTCCTGGGTAATCGCCTGATCCGCGGGCTGCCTTATGCCTGGTTGCACATGGTCGGCAACGTCGTCGTTATGCTGCTCGCGCTGTTTAACGCGTTAATCCACAGTCGCGACGCTTGGACGTCGGTGGTGCCGACCGGTCTGGTGCTGTCGGCGCTGACGGTCCTCGTCATGCTGTTCACGGGCTGGCTCGGCTGGGCCATGGTCTATCGGTATCGGGTCGGAGTGGCGGACTGATGCGATTTGATCCGACAAACGTAACTCGCATCGCACTGGTCGGAGCGCTGACGGCCGGGCTGGGACTTGCTGGCTGCAGCAGGGAGACGGCCCCCGACCCGAAAACCCAGATCGGTGCGCGGCCCGATCTGCCGGCGCTGCAGCAATATCTGGTGCCGCCGATGCATGTCGCTTCGGTTGTTGGCTGGAAGCAGGGCGAGAAGCCCAAAGTGCCGGACGACCTGCAGATCAACGCACTCGCTACCGGCCTGCAACATCCCCGCTCGCTCTTCGTCCTCCCCAACGGCGACATCCTGGTGGTCGAATCCAAGGCACCAGGGACCGAACCGATCAAGCGGCCGAAGGACTTCATCATGAAATGGGTGGAGTCATGGGCGACGTCCGGCGGTGACACCGGGGAAAGCAATCGCATCACGCTGCTGCGCGACGCCAATGGTGACGGCAAGCCGGAGATGCAGAGCGTTTTCCTCGATCACCTGCACTCGCCGTTCGGCGTCGCTTTGGTCGGCAATGATCTCTATATCGCTAATACCGACGCGATCGTCCGTTATCCGTATCACGAGGGCGATACCAAGATCACCGGGCCCGGTCAGACTCTGATTCAGCTGCCGGGCGGACCGATCGACCATCATTGGACGAAGAGCCTGGTGGCAAGCCCGGACGGCGCGCTGCTCTATGTCGGTGTTGGCTCCAACAGCAACATCACCGAGAATGGTATCGAGGCGGAGAAGAACCGTGCGGCGATCCTCGAGGTCGAGCGCACCACGGGTCGGTGGCGGATATTCGCCAGCGGGCTCCGAAATCCGAATGGTCTGACATTCGAGCCGCAAAGCCACCAGCTGTGGGCTGTTGTCAACGAGCGCGACGAGATCGGTCCGAATCTCGTGCCGGACTACCTGACGTCGGTGAAGGACGGTGGCTTTTACGGGTGGCCCTATAGCTATTTCGGTCAGAATGTCGATCCGAGGGTAGAGCCGCAGCGACCGGATCTCCTATTGAAGGCAATTGCGCCGGATTATGCATTGAGCTCGCATGTCGCGCCGCTCGGGCTTGCTTTCTCCGCCGGAGCCAGCCTGCCATCGGCCTATCGCGGCGGTGCCTTCATCGGCGAGCACGGCAGCTGGAACCGACCGCAACTCAATGGCTACAAGGTTGTCTATGTGCCGTTCGCAGATGGCCATCCGAACGGACCGGCCCTGGACGTCGTAACAGGCTTTCTCAATGAAGATGAGAAGTCCCGCGGCCGGCCGGTGGGATTGGCGATCGACAAATCCGGCGCCCTGTTGATTGCCGACGACGTCGGCAACACCGTGTGGCGCGTGACCGGCTCGGGTCAACCCTGAGGGCTCGCTCAACGGCCGCGACGAACCCCGATTGGGGATTCGTATCGGCTGACAGTCTCGATCCGCTCGACGAAGAGTCGATGGAAGCGAAAATACAGAAGGCGGGGAACTGTCGATCAACGTCAGGATCGACCTGGACGTATTCGTAATGATGATCGCCGGCCTGGTCGTGGGAGGCCCTGAACGGAAGGTTTAGGAACGCATCCGAATGTCGGGGCTTTCTCCTCTTGAGAGATCGTCATGAATCTTGAGGAGATCGTCATGAGCAAGAAACCCGTGACGGAGGAGTCCGGGCGCTCGAGCGACTGGGGTTCGCATGCGCAAACCGATAAGCCGTGGAAAGGCAATCCCGAGAAGGAGCAACGCTCCAAAGACGAGACCCCGGACCTTGAAAAATGGCATGAATCGAACACGCAATGACAGGGGCGAACCAACGGTCACCGGCCTATGAATCGCGGCGTTCGAACAGGCGACCCCTCAGCCGGACGTTCGGCAATCTCCGGAGTGATCTATGGATATGGGTCTGGAAATCATCTGCGGCATCGCAGCGCTTGTGCTGCTCACCGCGCTGATTTTCGCAGTGCTGCAGCATCATTTCCGCAACAGGCGGTCGGTCCAGGCCGGCGACGAGGTTGTCCGCGAGAGATTGGAATGAGACATGACACAGCGCTTTCCTGACTTAGGAGGACATGATGGGATTGGCTCAATATGCGGTGGTCGCCGCCGGTGAAGAATGGGGCGTCCTGCATGATGGCAATGTCAACGGCGGATACGCCACCAAAGAGGCGGCGTTCGAGTCGGCAGCAGCCGCCGCGGCGCTGGCGATCAGGATGGGGCACGAGGTCCATCTCAGCGTGCCCGGTCGCGAGGAGGGCGAGGCGGCCCTGACCAAGCGGCCAAGCTAATAGTCCGGCGCGCTCGGTGAGCCGGCTGACCAGTCGGAGCCGACAGAATTGGCTCGCCAAAGCAGCGCCATGACCAGCGTCACGAACCTCCGGTGATCAAAATCCACGGAAGGTAACTGGCCATCGACGAGCCTCTAAGCACACTCCGCCCCGCGATCAATGGCCGCGGAGCGGAAAGCGACATCAAAGAGATAGTCGACGCAAGCGGCGCCGTCATGGCGTCGCTGCTCCTGAAATCGGCCCCTGCAGTGCAGCGGCTCGCTCAGTTTAGCGCGTTGATCGCGGAGGCGCCGGCCCAAGCAGTTCGCAAAGCCGTCTGGCGTCGGTCGGCGCCGCGCCTTTTTGGTCGTTGTCGAAATAGACATAAACGTCGCATCCCCGCCGTTTCCAGCCGCGGATGCGCTCCGCCCAGTCGGACAGCACCGCCCGCTTGTAGTGGCCGCTGTATCGGCCCCCTGGACCATGGCCGCGAACATAGACAAAGTCGGCTGTCCGCTTCCAAGGCGCCGGCGCGTCGTGATGATCGGAAATGCAGAGTGCGATGTTGCGGGTCGCCAGGAGCTTCAGGATGCGCGGCGCGTACCAGCTCGGGTGACGGAATTCGAAGGCGTAGCGCCGTCGCCGCTTCAGTAATTTCAGAAACGACGCCAGCCGATCGGCGTCGATCGTGAAATTGGCCGGAAGCTGAAACAGGATCGGACCCACCTTGTTGCGCAGCAGGAATAGACGGTCTTCGAGCAATTCAAGGCTGTTGACCGAGTTCGCGGAGAGGCGCTTCCAGTGCGTGATGAACTTTGAGGCCTTCCAGGCGAAGACGAAATCCGCACCCGTCGCATCGTGCCAACCGGTGACTGTCTTTGCCGTCGGCGTGCGGTAGAACACGCCGTTCAGCTCCGTGGTCCGGAACTGGGTCGCGTAATAGTCGAGCTGCTGATTGAGCGGCATCCCCTTCGGAAAGAATGACCCGCGCCAAGACGAATAGTGCCAGCCGGAGGTCCCAATCAGGATGCGCGTCATGCCACGGTCCGGGCTAGTTAACGAAGTCGTCTTTGGTGATCCCGCTGCGGTCGGCAAACGTCGGCTTTCCGCCCGAGCACCGAGCGACCGCAGGGAAGGGGCTCGTTCGGTCGCAATCATGCCTCCGCGGTCCTTTCACTCCTTCCCCGGAAGGATCGTCTCCAGTACCTGCCGTGCGGCACCACGGATCACGCCAACCTCGTTGGGATCGCCCTTGGCCAAGGCAATGGAGAAGTTCTTGGCCTGCTCCAGCGTGATGTGCGGCGGAAGTGGCGGCACCTCCGGATCGGTCTTCACCTCGAGCACCACTGGGACGTCGCTTGCGAGGGCCTGATCCCAGGCCGGCCCGACGAGATCGGATCGATCGACATAGATGCCGCGCAGTCCGATCATCTCAGCAAAGCGTGAATACGAGACATTTGGGATCCGCTGCGACGCTTCGAACTTCGGGTCGGCATTGATGATCCGTTGCTCCCAAGTGACCTGATTGAGGTCCTCATTGTTGAACACGCAGACGATCCAACGATGGTCTTTCCACTGCCGCCAGTATTTCGCGACCGTGATCAGCTCCGCCATATTGTTCATTTGCATGGCGCCGTCGCCGACGAGGGCAATCACGGGACGGTCGGGGGCAGCATATTTGGCCGCGATCGCGTAGGGGACCGCTGCTCCCATCGAGGCTAAGCCGCCCGAAAGCGAGGCGTTCATGCCGTGCCGCATCTTGAGGTCACGGGCAAACCAGTTAGCGCAGGAGCCGGAATCGCTGGTGATGATGGCGCGGTCGGGAATGCGGGGCGACAGCTCCCAGGTGACGCGCTGCGGATTGACCGGCTTGGCGGGCTGCCGCGCGCGATCCTCCAGTGTCGTCCACCACTCGCGGACCTTGCCCTCGATCGACTTTCGCCAGCCGTCCGGGCTCTTCTGCTTCAGCCGCGGCAGCAAGGCGCGCAGTGTCTCGGCGGCGTCGCCGACGAGGCCGACCTCCATCGGAAAGCGGATCGACAGCATGCTGGCATCGATGTCGATCTGCACGCCGCGGGCGCTGCCTTCCTTGGGCAGAAATTTGGAATAGGGGAAGGCGGAGCCGACCATCAATAACGTGTCGCACTCCATCATCAGGTCGTAACTCGGCTCGGTGCCGAGCAGTCCGATCGAGCCGGTGACCCAAGAAAGGTCGTCGGGCAGGACGGCCTTTCCAAGCAACGCCTTCGCACAGCCGGCGGACAGCCGGTCCGAGACAGCGATGACCTCTTCGGTCGCACCAAGCGCCCCGGCTCCAATCAGCATGGCAACTTTCTTGCCCGCATTAAGAATGTCCGCGGCGTGGTCGAGGTCAGCTTCATGCGGGACGACGCGGGGCGGGGTGTATCCGATGCTGGAGCGCAGCGTGCCATGGGCGCGCGGCGGGTCCTGGTAGGCCTCTTCCTGCAGGTCGTTTGGAAGGATCACCGCGGTCACGGTGCGGCGGGCCAGCGCGATGCGCGCCGCGCGGTCGATTAAATGGCGGACCTGCGCAGGCGTAGACGCCTGGGCGACATAGGCGCTGGCTACATCCTTGAACATCGAGACGAGGTCGAGTTCCTGCTGGTACTGGCCGCCAAGCGCATTGCGCGCCTGCTGGCCGACGAGGGCGAGCACCGGCTGATGGTCCAGCAGCGCGTCATAAAGCCCGGTTGTGAGATGAGAGGCTCCCGGCCCCGATGTCGCAATGCATACGCCGAGACGCCCGGAGAACTTTGCGTAAGCCGACGCCATGAACGCGGCCATTTCCTCGTGACGCGCTTGGATGAATTCGATACGGCCGCCTGCGCGATTGAGTGCGCCGAAGACGCCATTGATGCCGTCGCCGGGGTAGCCGAAGATGTGCCGCACGCCCCAATCGTGCAGGCGGTGGACGATGAAGTCGCTGACAGTTTTGGACATGGGAGGCCACCTCGGGCTGACGTTGGGGTTGAACGATTCGATCGGCCGGCCGTTCCTATCCAAGGGGTTCCGCGATCAGTGCCGGTGGAGCAGACCGAAGATCAGCGCGACCACCGAGAACGCCGCGATCATGCTCGAAAATGCGATGTCGGCGACGGTCATATCGGTAAGGCTCGACAGCACGCCGACGCCGATCACCGGCAGCGCATTGCCGCTGAAGCCGCACACGAAATAGGTCGAAACCACGGCGGCGCGCTCGTCGTCGGGCGCGATTTGGTTGACCACCTGAAGGCTGCCGCGGTAGCCGAGCCCCGCGGATATAGCGACAACTGTGGTGGCCGCGAGCATGACCCATGCCGATGCGAAAACCTGCGCGATGACGATCGCTGCGGCTGCGGGGATCATCAGCGCGAGCGACCACAGCATCGAGGTCCGGCTGGCAAGTGTCCGCGTTGCCACGATGACCAGCGCGACGACGATGGCAAGTTCGAACAGCAGTGCACCCGCGGCGGCACGGTTCTCGATGTGAAGGTCGTGCGCCAGGATCGCGGGCATCAAGGAGGCATAAAAGCCGACCAGCGCCATCAGGCCGAAGCCAGTGATCGCCGGGGCCACGAATTGAGCCTGGACCTTTCTTGGCGACGCCAGTTTCGGGCGAATTTCGATCTGCCCAGGGTCTGGATGCTGCACGGTTTCCGGTGTGAACCAGATCAGCGCGGCGACCGCGCACGCGACGACGAGATAAACAACGAACGACAGCTGCAACGGCCACGGTGCATATTGAGCGAGCAGCCCAGACAGCAGCGCCGCTACACCGAGGCCGAGAAAATTGGTGCTGGTGCCTATGATGGCCGCGCGCCCTTTGTCGGCCCCGCCGACGAGCTCAGCGAGCCATGCATTGCCGGTGCCGCTGGCAAGCCCAATCCCAAGGCCACTGAGGATGCGGCCGATGTAGAGCCAGGCGATGCCACGGGCGAAAAGGAAGACCAGAGCGGCGAGGAGCAGGAGCACAATCGCCGACAATGCCGTCACCCGCCGGCCGGCACGGTCGGATGCACGGCCAAACAACAGCAGTGCGGCTATATTGCCGATCACATAGGCCGCATAGATCAGCGTCAGGGTAATCTGCGAGAAGCCAAAGGCCTTCTGATAAATCATGTACAGCGGCGTGATCAGGGTGCTGAGGCCGAAGGCTGTGGCAAGCAGCATCCCAACCGCAGCGAATGCCGCCGTATGTCGAAGTTCCACCCGTCGGGTGCGCATGCCGTCAAGCTGCGCCATTCGAATTGCCTCATGAAGCCGGAATAGCGGGGCAATCCGCGCTCGGGGCGTTCGTTCCAGGCGAGACCGCCGGCAGCGAGATCCGCGGCTATCGGCGATCGGCAACTACTTTCGGTTCTTGTCCAAGTCCTGTGCCATCGCGAGATGGTGCTGGAGCGCGGGCAGGGTCTTGCCGGCCCAATCCTTTAGCTTCGGATCATCGCCGCCCTTGGCGTAGCGTTCGAACAGCGAGACGGCATCCTTGTGGGCGCTGACCTGCATCGGGTCGTACTCACTGGCGAAATCGTCCGCCTTCGCATCGCGCAGCCGCCCGAGCTTCTTCTCGGCGCTGTCGTCGAGGCCGGTCGGCAAAGCCGACTTCATCTCGCCGCTGACCATCTCCTTCAACTCCGTGCTCGTCTTGGTATGGTCAGTGATCATCTGACCGGCGAATTTCTTTTCCGCTGCATTTCCCTTCTGCTGGGCAATCTTCGCCGCCTCGATCTCCAGCATGTCACTCGTGGCGGCTTCCTTGATGAAATCCTCCGTCTTCGGCGCGACGCCGAGGACGGAGTTGACGCCGGTTTTCTCACCCACCGATTGGGCCAGCACGGGTAAGGTCAACCCGCAGCCGATGGCAATCGCCAGAATGGTTCGCTTCATCGCTCGCCTCCTCAGGCCGCTTCGGCGTTGATTGCGCTGGTGGCCAGCTTGGTGAGCGTTTCGTCGGTTTTCCTTTCCTCGGCCAGGGTCTGGTCGATGAGCTTGACGGCGTCCTTCATGCTGAGCTTGTCCGCCCAAGCCTTCAATGTGCCGTAACGTGCAATCTCGTAATGCTCGACCGCCTGGGCTGCGGAAACCAGGCCCGGATCGAGCGCCGGAGTGTCGGCGTACTCCGCCATGATCTCCTTGCCTTCGTCGAGAATCCCCTCGATGGCATCGCACTTCTTGCCGCGTGCCGGCTTGTCCATCAGATCGAAGATCTGCTCAAGCCGTTCGATCTGTCCTTCGGTCTCGTCATGATGCTTCTCGAATGCCGCACGCAGATCCTCGGACTCGGCGGCCTTGGCCATGCGCGGCAATGCCTTGAGGATCTGCTTTTCGGCGTAGTAGATGTCCTTGAGGGTATCGAGGAAGAGTGCGCTGAGATCCTTCTCTGGCATGGATTAGCTCCGTGATTGCGGGTTGACGGTACGCATAACATGCGTCCTACAACCTCGTTCCTATCCGTGACGGCTGGCGGCCGAAACCAGGACTTGCGTGGCTTTGCCGCAAGGCTGTCAAGGAACGAAGTGTCGACGCGTCAGTTGGAGGGGACACATACCCAAAGGAGAACGGCATGGATTGGAATCGGGTCGAAGGCAACTGGAAGCAGGTCAAGGGCAAGGTCAAGGAGCAGTGGGGCAAGCTCACCGACGACGACCTCGATGTCATCGCCGGCAAGCAAGACCAGCTCGAAGGTCGCCTGCAGCAACGCTATGGCTACGCCAAGGACCAGGCGACAAAAGAGGTGCACGACTGGTACGACCGTCAGAAGTGGTGAACACATTCTCACGCTCCGCTTCGGCGGGCCTTCTTGCGTCCTTCGTGAACTGGAACGCAAGGCGATGCGCCGCGTTGGAGGACGCTGTCGCGAGCAGGTTTGAGCGATGGGACAGCTTCTCAGCCCACCGGTTCGCGTGCGCCGCACCTCTGGACATGCAAAAGTTGTTCGGAACAGGGGTGCCGTGGGCGACGCCCGGATGAACTGTGCACCCGAATGTGCCGTGTTCACCAACTGTGGCTCATCGTCTCGGGCGGCGAGACCGATGCTTGCATACTCGCCACGGTGCTGGCAGCCGATCAATGTCGGCTACCGCGTCATTATTGCCGAGGACGCGCTGTGGGCTTCGACGGCCGATATCGTACGTGTCTGGGCTGTCAATGATCGAGGCAGCTGCGAACCGATTGAGAGCCTCTCGTCGAAATGGCGAACGGCCAACAAGGAACCCGGGGAAGTTTCTGACGTTGCCGCACGTGGCGCGACGGGAACCTTGCAGGGGCTACATACTGCAGCGCTGGGTGGCGCCCGACATCACCAGCGGGGAGGGGCCGCTGGCATCCTGGTCCATGGACAATCTCGCGCAGTATCTCAAGAGGAGCTCACCGCCAGTGGCGCGACCTACCAGGACCTCTGCTCGGCGTGTCACAAATCCGACGGCACCGGCGTCCCGAACCTGATTCCCGACCTATCGCACGCCGCCACCGGCGACCCGACGACGGTGTTGCGGGTGATCCTGCAGGGCGCGCAGAGCGTGGCGACCGACCGGGTGCCGACGGGACCTGCCATGCCGGCGTTCGGCTGGCAGCTCAACGATGCGCAGGTCGCTGCCGTCGCCAGCTACGTTCGCAATTATTGGGGCAAAGGCCCAGCCGTCAGCGAGGAGCAGGTCAAGACGGAACGTGCGGCGCTCCACGCCAGAACGAACTGGCCTCACGTTCGGGTCAGGAAATCCATCAGCCCGAGCCAGAGCAGGATGCCGAGCCAGAACAATCCGGCGCTGGCAAACAGCAGGGTCAGTGCATTCCGATGCCGCAGCTCCATGAAGATGGCGGCGACCAGTGCGGCCTTGATGATGCCGATGCCAAGCGCGACCACGGCATTCGCCGCGCCGAGCGGCACATAGGCCATCGTCACGGTCAGCGCGAGCAGACCCAGCAGGCCAAGCCAGGCGGCAATCAGCGGAAGCGAGGGGCGCCATTGCGTCATCATATGGCGGACCTTCCCGGCAAATAGATCAGCGCAAACAGGAATATCCAGACGATATCAACGAAGTGCCAGTATAGCGCCGCGCTGCGCAGCGCGGCGCGGTGCCGGGTCGAAGGGGCGTTGCGGCAAAGGATCGCGAGTATCGTCAGCAGCCCGATGCCGATGATCATGTGGAAGGCATGGATTGCGGTCGCGACGAAGTAGAAGATGAAGAACAGCTGGACGCCGTTGGCCAGTTCGCCCGTGAACCGGAAATCGAGTCCCGGCACGAGGTGCTCCTCGTACTCCCCGTGATACTCGATGCCCTTCAGCACGATGAAGGCGAGCCCGAGGCAAGTTGCTCCAGCGAGAAGCCGAGCCGTCAATCTCCGTGTTTCTGCCGAAAAGATCTCGACCGCCCAGGCAACCAGGAAACTGGAGGTGAGCAGGATCGCGGTGTTCGCCGTTCCGATCACGATCTCGGTGTGCCGGCTGCCGGTCGCAAAGCCCTGCAGGTAGGCGTGCCGATAGACGAAATAGGCGAGCAGCAGAGCGCCGAACAGCAGCACCTCAGTGGCGATGAAGACCCACATGCCGAGCTCGGCAGTCTCATCGCGATGGGCGACCGAGGTGAATTGCGGGGCGACGGTGGGACTGTCAGGCATTCTGCGGCTCCGCCTCGAATTCGGGCGAGTATTGGTAGGGCGCGCGGGTCACGACGGGCTGGATGTCGAAATTGTGCTCGGGCGGCGGCGAAGATGTCTGCCACTCGAGCCCCGGCGCGTTCCAGGGATTGGCGGGCGCGCGGGCGCCGAAGAACACGGAATAGCCGAGGTAGAACAGCGGCAGCAGGTAGGCCGCGGCGAGGACGGTGGCACCGCCCGACGACAGCACATTCCAGACCTGGAATTCGGGCGGATAGACGTGGTAGCGCCGCGGCATGCCCTCGGCGCCGAGCACGAATTGCGGGAAGAATGTCAGATTGAACCCGAGGAAGATCAGGATCGCCGCGGCCCGCGCCCAGGATTCCGAATAAAGCCGGCCCGTGATCTTCGGCCACCAGTAATGCATCCCGCCGAAATAGGCGGTCACCATGCCGCCAACCATGATGTAGTGGAAATGCGCGACCACGAAATAGGTATCGGTGGCGTGTACGTCGAAGGCCAGGCAGGCGAGGAACAGGCCGGTCAGGCCGCCGATCGTGAACAGCCCGATGAAGGCCAGTGCGTACAGCATCGGCGCGTCGAACCGCAGTGACCCCTTGTGCAGGGTAGCGGTCCAGTTGAACACCTTGATCGCGGAGGGCACCGCAACCACGAAGCTCATGAAGGAGAACACGAGACTCGCGATCAGGGATTGCCCAGCCACGAACATGTGGTGGCCCCAGACCAGGAAGCCGAGCGCGGCGATCGCGAGGCTCGCCCAGGCCACGAACTTGTAGCCGAACACCGGCTTGCGCGAAAAGCAGGAGATCAGTTCGTTGATTACGCCCATGCCGGGCAGGATCATGATGTAGACCGCCGGATGCGAGTAGAACCAGAACAAATGCTGGAACAGCAGCGGATCACCGCCGATCCGCGGGTCGAAGAAACCAACGCCGAAGTAGCGCTCGACCGCGATCAGCACCAGCGTGATCGCCAGCACCGGCGTCGCGAGCACGAGGATCACCGATGTCGCGTAGAGCGACCAAATAAACAACGGCAGCCGGTACCAGGTCAGTCCGGGGGCGCGCAGCCGGTGAATGGTGACGATGAAGTTCAGCCCGGTCAGGATCGACGAGAAGCCAGCGATGAAGACGCCGGCGGCGGCGACCATGACATAGCTGTTGGAATAGAGCGTCGAGAACGGGGTGTAGAAGGTCCAGCCGGTATCGATGCCGCCGGCCAGGATCGCAAACAGCGTCACGCTGCCGCCAAGCATGAAGATGTACCAGCTCAACAGGTTGAGCCGCGGGAAGGCGAGGTCGCGCGCGCCGATCATCAACGGCACGATGAAGTTGCCGAGCGTGTTGGGGATCGACGGGATCAGGAAGAACCACACCATGATGATGCCATGCATGGTGAACAGCCGATTATAGATGTCGGAGCTGACGAGATCGGCCTGCGGCGTGGCGAGTTCGATCCGCATTGCGGTCGCCGCCGCGCCGCCGATGAAAAAGAACAGGGTGAGACTTGCGAAATAGAGGATCGCGATGCGCTTGTGGTCGATGGTGAAGAACCACGAATGGAGCGTATAGTTAGCGGTGAGGTAATTGGTTTCGGCCATGGCTATCGACCTAGCGATTTAATGTAGAGGACCAGGCGGAGCAGCTGATCCTCCGTTATCTTGCCCTCAAAGGACGGCATTAGCGGCTCGTAACCCGCGGCGATCTGGCTGCGCGGTAGCAGGATGGAGTCGCGGATGTATTTGTCGTCGGCGATCACAGTGCTTCCGTCGGACAGCGGCACTGGGCTGCCGTAGACTCCCTCAAGTTGCGGCGCATGGATCTTGCTGCCCGGGCTATGGCAGCCGCTGCACCCGAGTTGGCGGAACAGCGCGGCGCCTTCGTCCGCCAGCGGGCTCGCGGGCGCCTGTTGCGAGAGCCACGCGGCGAAATCGGCTTCCGCCATGACCACGATGTCGCCGATCATTCCGGAATGGTCAGTGCCGCAATATTCGGCGCAGAACAGGTGATACTGCCCGATTCTCTGCGCTGTGATGTCGAGGTCCTGATATCGTCCGGGAACCACGTCGTGCTTCAGCCGGAGGGCAGGAATGAAAAAGCTGTGAATGACGTCCTGTGAGGCCATCACCAGCCGGACCGGACGATTGACCGGCATGTGCAACGCGTTGATCTCGGACTGTCCGCCGGGATGCTGAACCTTCCACATCCACTGCGTGGCGACCACGAAAGTCGTTAGTTCGTCGGGCGGCCTTCGGTGGATTTCGAAGTAGACGCTGGCTCCCCAGACGAAGAGGCCAAGGAAGCAGAGCAGAGACAGTGTGGTCCAGCTGACCTCCCAGCGCCAGCTCTTGGCCTCGTGATTCTCGCGGTCCACCTCGTTGCCGGCGCGGTAGCGGACGCAAAACAGGGCCATCAGGAAGAACAGCAGGCCGAGCACGAGGGCGCTGGTGATCAGGAGGCCGACGAACAGCAGGTCGACGTCGCCTCCCTCTGGAGACACGCCCGGGTGCCAGAACGGGATCCATTGGCGCCACATGCTCAGGCCACCTTCGGCGACCGAGCTGGCGACATACGGCATCTCATTGCGTGGGCCATCCGGGCAGGCCCCTTCGCAGCAACAGTTCGGCAGCGCGCTTGACCGGGACACGCACGATGCCGTGGTCGCGATCGACCCACACGTAGGTATCAGCAATCTCGGCGTCCTCACGGCGTACAAGCTCAAGCTCGTCGGATGGCGCAACTTCGAGCGGAGGAGCGTCCGCGCTGAGCGTCGGTCGCGCGGCGGGGCGGGCGTGGCGCATCGATTGCGGAAAGATCAGTGGCATCACGAGTGGGACGATCAGCACGAACGTGCCGAGGCCGGCTGCGATGCAGGCGACGGCGTTTGTCTCGATGTCCGACCGTTCGTAGTCGAAGCCGCCCGTTTCAGCCATGGTTTGAGCCCTTGCGCCCACGGACAATGCGGAGCAGGCCCCAGTGTTCCTCGGTTTGGAACCAATCGGCGAAGACGAGATTGACGACGATCAGGTACTCCGCCCGCTGGTCGGCTCCGGATGGCTCAAATCTTCTCACCCGCCGCCGATACGTGGATGCGGCTGTTTCTCGTTGGAAGCCTCTCGCTGATCGCCGGCGGCACCGTTGGGATCATCGGCTTTGCGCGGTCCGCCTACATGACCTCGACCGATATTCGTCCAAAGCAGCCGGTACCGTTCAGCCACCGTCACCACGCGGGTGAACTCGGGATCGATTGCCGATATTGCCACAGCAGTGTCGAAAGCGGTCCTCAAGCCGGCCTGCCGCCGACGGAAACGTGCATGACCTGCCACTCGCAAATCTGGACCGACGCCGCGATGCTGGAACCGGTCAGGGAAAGCTTTGTTCGTCACACGCCCATCCAGTGGACGCGTGTCGCGAAGCTGCCGGACTATGTCTATTTCCGCCATGACATCCACGTCGCAAAAGGCGTCGGATGCGCAACATGCCACGGCCGCATCGATCAAATGGCGCTCACCTATCGCGCCCAGTCTTTTACCATGGAGTTCTGCCTGGATTGTCATCGCGATCCCGCGCCGAGGCTGCGGCCGCCGGAACACGCCACCGACATGGCGTGGACGCCTCCGGCGGACGCACGGGCCAAAGGCGAGGCGATAGCGGCGCATGAAAAGATCCGCGTTGGCGAACTTGCCCATTGCACCGTGTGTCACCGATGAAGCGCGACGTCCGACAGCTGCGCGATCGGCGCTTGCCGCCGGAAGGCGGCCAGCACCAGTGGTCGACCATCGAGGAACTGTCAGGAGATCCAGCGTTCCAGGCCTTCGTCGACGCGGAATACCCTGCCGCGCAACAGTTTTCGCCGACCGCTCGCCGCGAATTCCTCAAGCTGATGGGCGCATCCTTCGCGCTCGCCGGGCTCGCTGGCTGCGAAAAGAGCCCATTCGTCGCGGCAGTGCCTTACGTCAACCAGCCCGACGATGCGACGATCGGTGCGCCGCGCGCCTATGCCACGGCCGTTGTCCTTGATGGATACGCGCAGCCGGTGATCGCCACGACCTATTCGGGACGTCCGACCAAGCTGGACGGCAATCCTGAGCACCCTGTCACTGGCGGCCGTAGCGACGTCTTCATGCAAAGCGCGGTGCTCCAGCTCTACGATCCCGATCGTGCCGGCGCACCGACGCGTCACGGTGAACCGGTTAGCTGGAAGGACATAATTGCGGCAATCAGCCTTCTCCGCGAGGGATGGACGAAGGACCAGGGCGATGGACTGCGGCTGTTGGTGGGGCCGACCACGTCTCCGACCATGCTGCGACAGCTCGATGCGCTGCGCCGGCAGTTTCCCAAGGCGCATGTTCACCTCCACGCGCCTGCCGGCGCCGTTCTGCAGCGGCCGTTGGCGGCGGCGGCATATGGCAAGCCATTGGACTTGCATTACGTGCTGGAGCGATGCGACGTTATTGTGAGCCTCGACGATGACATCCTCGGCCCCGGGCCCTACCAGGTGCGCAACGCGCGGGGCTGGGCCGCCTCCCGGCATCGGTACGCCGATCGTCCGGGGAATCGCCTGTTCATGGCGGAGAGCGTGCCGTCGGCGACCGGCGCGATGGCGGGCGATCGCCTGATCGCGGATGCGTGGCGCATGCCGCATCTTGCGGAAGCTCTGGCAAATGCGCTTGGCGTCGAAGGTGCTGGCGCGAGTGAAGTGACCGAGCGTGAGCGCAACTGGATTAGACGCGCAGCTGGCGCCTGCAGTAAGGCACGCGGCAAGTCGCTGGTCGCGGCCGGTCCGGTCGGGGGCGAGGCGACGGCCATCTGGGCCGCGCGGATTAACGATGCGCTTGGCAATCCCGGGCAGACGTTGAAGTTCACCGATCCGATCGTGGGCCCGGCGAATGCAGCGACACTCGCAGAACTGGTGTCCGACATCACCGCCGGAAAGGTTTCCTCGCTCGTCGTGATCGATTGCAATGTCGCTTACAGCGCTCCCGGGGAGCTCAACGTAGCGGAAGCGCTACGGCGAGTTCGGACATCACTTCATGTTGGCCGGCAGCGCGACGAAACCGGCATCCTCTGCGAGTGGCAACTCCCGCTTGCGCATGCTCTAGAGAGCTGGAGCGACGCGCGAGCCGTCGACGGTACGGCAACCATCATCCAGCCGGTCATCGTCCCGTTCTATGACGTGAGGACCGTGCACCAGATCCTCGGGATGCTGCTCGGCGAAATCGATCCAGCTTCCGATGCCGCCGTGCGGGCGACCTGGCATACCGCCTTCGGTGATACGTTTTCGGCGCGTTGGAAGCAGGCGCTGCATGATGGCTTCGTTGAGGGCTCCGCAGCCTTCGTGGATGCGAGGCCGGTCGACGGAAATACTGCTGAGGCTGTGTCGGACGACGGGCTCGACATCGTATTTTGGCCCGATCCTACCATTTGGGATGGGCAATTCGCCAATGTCGGCTGGTTGCAGGAATTGCCGAAGCCGCTGACGACGGTCACCTGGAGCAACGTCATCACCATCGGCCCTGAGCTGGCCGATCGGTTGTCGGCCGCAAATGGCGATCATGCCGAGGTACGGATCGGCGACCGCAGCGTCACAGGTCCGGTCTGGATCATGCCTGGACAGGCCGGTAATACGGTCGCGCTCTATCTTGGCTATGGCCGGACGAGGGCAGGGCGTGTCGGCGATGGTCTCGGCTACAATGCCTACCAGGTGCGGCCGCCCGATCAGCCATGGCTCGCCAAGGGCGGCCTGCGCAAGCTTGACGGGACCGAAACGCTCGCCGTCACGCAATCGCATCACCGGATGGAGGGCTTTGACTTCGTCCGCGAGGCGAGCCCGGGCGAGACCGGAAAGCCGCCGTCGTCCGGGCAAGCGAGCTTCTATCCGAAATGGACGTCATCGCGGAACGCTTGGGGCATGGTGATAGACCTCGATGCCTGTATCGGCTGCAACGCCTGCGTCGCGGCCTGCACGGCCGAGAACAACGTTCCTGTCGTCGGAGCCGAGCAGGTCAAGGTCGGCCGCGAGATGCACTGGCTGAGGATCGCCCGCTACTACACGGGCAGCGTCGAGGAGCCCACGAGTTATTTTCACCCGGTGCCCTGCATGCATTGCGAGGACGCTCCCTGCGAAATGGGATGCCCAGTGCACGCGACCACGCACAGCCCGGAAGGGCTCAATCAGATGGTCTACAATCGCTGCATCGGCACCCGAACCTGCTCGAGCTACTGCCCCTACAAGGTACGGCGCTTCAATTTCTTCGACTACCGCGTCCCGGCCGATTCTCCCACACAGGCTGCGCACAATCCCGAGGTGACGGTGCGTTCGCGCGGCGTGATGGAGAAATGCACCTATTGCGTCCAGCGCATCGAGACGGCTCATGTCGCTGCGGACAAGGAGAGCCGTCCGCTGCGCGACGGCGAGGTCGTGACCGCCTGCCAGCAGGCCTGTCCCACCAAGGCAATTGTCTTCGGTGACATCAATGATCCGAGTTCGGAGGTGTCGCGGTTGAAGCGCAACGGTCGGCACTACGTGCTGCTCGAGGAGCTGGGGACGCGACCGCGCACCACCTATCTGGCGCGCTGGCGCGACGGTGACACGGAATCGAGGCAGGGATGAGCGAGCGATCAGACATCCTGCCGACACGCCAGAGCATGGGCGGCATCGCCGATCAGCTCACCGGCATCCCGCTGCATTTTCCGGCAGAACGGCGCTGGCTGATTGCGATGGCGCTTGCGAGCGCGTTGCTGCTGTTGCTGGTGATCTCGGTGGTCGAGCTCTTTACGCGCGGCGTTGGCATCTGGGGCATCAACATCCCCGTCAACTGGGCCTTCGCCATCCACAATTACGTCTGGTGGCTCGGCATCGGCCATGCCGGGACGCTGATCTCGGCGCTGCTGTTGCTGACCGGAAGCGAGTGGCGCAACTCGCTCAATCGCTTCGCCGAGACCATGACGCTGTTCGCCGTGGTCTGTGCCGGCATCTATCCGATTTTGCATCTCGGCCGCCCCTGGTACGTCTACTGGATGTTCCCCTATCCCGCGACCACGGGCGTGTGGCCGCAGTTTCGTAGCCCGCTGGAATGGGACATTTGGGCGGTGCTCACCTATTTAGCGGTCTCGTTGGCCTTCTGGTACACCGGCCTGATCCCTGATCTGGCCGCGGCACGCGATCGTGCGACCGGGCGTGGCTGGCAGATCTTCTTCGGCATCACGGCGCTCGGATGGCGTGGTTCGGCAAGGCATTGGCAGCGCTGGCAGCAGGCATACCGGCTGACCGCGGGGCTCGCCGTGCCGTTGGTCGTCTCGGTTCACAGCGAGGTGTCACTGCTGTTCGCGGCCGGACAGATTCCGGGCTGGCACTCGACAATCTTCCCGCCTTACTTCGTACTGGGCGCAGCCTTCTCCGGCTTCGCCGTCGTCTCCATCATCGCGGTCTCGCTGCGCTCCTGGTTCGGGCTCAAGAACCTCGTGACCGATGATCATCTCGATCTCCTTGGAACGGTCCTGCTCGCGACCGGCCTGATGACGGCGTACGGCTATGTATTCGAGGTTTTCGACACGGTCTATTCCGGCGAGGCGCACGAGATCCAAACGTTGGCCGACCGTTTTGCCGGCGCCTACGCCTGGACTTATTGGGGCGCGGTCATCTTCAACTTCATTCCGCTCCAGGCACTGTGGTTGCGCACGGTCCGGCGGAGCGGGAGGATGCTGCTCTTGATCTCCGCGTCCGTCGTGGTCGGAATGTGGCTCGAACGCTACATGATCCTGGTCACCAGCCTCTATCGCGATTTCCTGGTGTCGTCATGGGGCCACTTCACGCCAAGCTTCTGGGACTGGTCGACTTATTTCGGCACGATCGGGCTGTTTCTGGTGCCGTTCCTCATCGCTATCCGGCTCATTCCCATGATCTCGATCTTCGAGAGCAAGGAGTTGCTCCACGAGGAGAAGGAGGAGCAGCAACATGGCTAAGCAGCCCTACGGCGCATTGGCTGAATTCAAGAGTCCGGAAGACCTGCTGGCGGCGACACGCAAGGCGAGGGAGGCCGGCTATCGCAGCCTCGATGCCTTCACTCCGTTTCCGGTCGAGGGATTGGATCGCACCCTGCGGTTTCCGCGGCCAAACATCTCTCTCGTCGGTCTCGGCGGAGCGATCGCCGGTGCCAGCACTGCGCTCGCCATGCAGTTCTTCATCAATTACGACTACCCGCTCAATGTCGGGGGACGGCCGATCTATCCGGTCTCGGCCTTTGCGGTCGTGACCTTCGAGCTCACGATTCTGTTCTCCGCGCTTGCCATGCTGATCGGGATGCTATGGCAGAATGGGCTGCCCCGGCTCAGCTATCCCGTGTTCAACGGCGAGCGATTTCAGCGGGCGAGCAAGGACCGGTTCTTCCTTTGCGTCGGCGCTGACGACGCCAAGTTCGACACGGGCGAGACGCTGACCTTCCTCAGCAAAATCGGCGCCATGTCGGTGGAACTGGTGCCGGAATGAACAGATTGCTGGGCATCGTTGCGTTTGCCGGTCTGCTCGCCGGGTGTGATCAGAACATGGACGAGCAGCCGCGCTACAGCGAATATTCGCGCGCCCCGCTGTTTCGCGGCAGCGCGCTGCGGCCGCCTCCGGCGAACACGGTGGCCCGCGATGATCTGGACCGGGAAAAGGCGGCCAGCACCAAGCCTGCGTTGTCGGCGGAGCTGCTAGCCCGGGGGCGGGAACGCTTCGGCATTTTCTGTTCGCCGTGCCACGGTGCCGGTGGCGACGGGACCGGTATTGTCGTTCAGCGTGGCATGCCGCGGCCGACGAGCTATCACGACGACCGGCTGCGCAGCGCGGAAGACGAATATTTCTTCGACGTCATCACCAACGGCCATGGCGCGATGTATTCGTATGCGGCCCGCGTGCCGCCCGCGGATCGTTGGGCGATCGTCGCCTATATTCGCGTTCTGCAGCTCAGTCGTCATGCCTCGCTCGACGACGTGCCGGCGGACGAGCGCGCCAGGCTGGAGAGCCAGCCATGAGAGTTCCCAGGATCACAAGAAGCGCGGTGGCGGCAGTGTCGAGCCTGGTGCTGATCGCTGGATTTGTGATCGATGCCCGCTCGACCGTTGCAGCCTATCTCGTCGCCTGGAGCGCATGCGGTGCCATTCCGGTTGGCGCGCTGATTGTCTTCATGACAAGCTATCTGGTGCGGCGCCGCTGGACCGAGGCGTTGCATCCGACCTTTGTCGCGACATCTGGCATTCTACCCGTTGCCGCGCTGACGTTCATTCCCATCCTGCTCTTCATGAAGGAGATCTATCCCGCTATCGCGGATGGATCCCTATTGCCGCAGTTCAAGGCGCACTGGTTCGCGCCTTGGTTCTTCGTGCTGCGGACAGTGCTCTATTTCCTGATCTGGATCGCACTCGCCGAATGGCTCCGGCGCTCTTGGCGCAATGACGAGACGATGATGCGTGCCGCATCGGTCGGATCGATCGTGTGGACGCTGACCGTGTCGTTTGCCGGGATCGACTGGCTGGAATCGCTGGAGCCGGAATTTCATTCCTCGATCTATGGCCTTATCTTTCTCAGCTTCCTGCTGGTGAACGGAACGGCCTTCGTCATCGCGGCCGGCTTGCTGTCGGCAGGACAGATCGGTCCTAGTCGTGGCTACAGCGGGCTGCTGCTCTCGGTCCTGCTGCTGTGGTGCTACCTTCATGCCATGCAGTACATCGTGATCTGGTCGGGCAACATCCCCAAGGAGGTCACCTGGTATCTGGCACGGTCGGAGAATGGCTGGCAGTTCGTCCTGGCGGCGCTCTCATTCGGGCAGTTTGTGTTTCCTTTTTGCGCATTGCTCAGCCGCCGCGTACGATCGGACCCGCATTGGCTGCTGGCGCTGTGCGGGTTAGCGCTGGCGATGCGCTGGCTCGAAGCCGCAATCCTCATCCTGCCGGTCATTCACGGGCTATCCGTGATGGTCACTGGCGCAATGTTGATTGCGGCCGGCCTCTTCCTCGGCACAGTGTTCTGGCTGGCATTCGACACGGTTCTAACGCGATCGCAAGAAAGGGAGCCTTTGGGCGCTATCTGGTGGCGCGCTCGCGCCGGAGCAGCAACCCGATCAGCAGGGCAAGGGCGATGACGCTGACGGAGGAAGCCGCGACGAGCAACCGCCGCGCGGCGAACGTGTATGTGCCGCTGGTCGGATCGAAGCCATAGCAGAGCAGGTGGATCTGGTCGCTCCAGCGCCCAATACGCCCCTGGCCGGCTTCGACCACGGCAAGACGGAGGCTCGCGGCATCGACCGCAAGGGCCGAGAGCGCGCGCGAAATCCGCCCGTCCGGCGTCACCACGAAGGCGGCGGCGGGATGGGCGAACTGGTCGTGCTCGCGATCGTAGACTTGCCGTACGCCGAATGCGTCGGTCAAAGCGCCGATATCCGGCGCGGCCGCCCGCAGAAATACGCTGTGCTCGGTGAGCCCGCTTCTCGGGCTGACCTGCGCATTCTTCATGGCCAGTGCCTGAGCGGAGGTGTCCTTGGGATCAATGCCGACAACGACCAGCCGAAAGTCCCGACCAGCGCTCAAGCCAGCGTCGGCCAGCGCGTTCGACACGATCGATACCGCCGGCCCGCAGAGTGTTTCGCAGGTGTAGTCCGCCAGGACCCAGACGGTCGGGACGCCACCAAGCCAATATTGCAGCGGCGCGCTGCGGTCGCGTACGTCGTTCAGTCGGGTTTGCAGGGGCAATTGTGCATTCGCGCGAGGCACGAGGGTGACCTGCTCGAGCTGCGAACTGGAGAGGGCTGCTTGCGCCGGCAGTGTCATCGTGGTCCACGCGACAAGCGCCACCATCCATGCCGCGAGTTGCACACGGAGATGGCTCCTAGATTTGTCGACCCAGCATGGGAACAGCAAAATGCGCCTCATATCCGGCCATCGTTGGAACGAACCAGCGGGATGGGCAATGGTTCCAGGAGAAGGGCGCGAGTGGATCATCGGGATTCCGGGCCTGTTATCTGCCCTAACAGCATTGGCGGCGCGTGATGGACGACAAGGTTTACAAGCTAGAGCAGGGCGCCGGGCGACCCGCTCGCGGGTTTGTCAGGGTGCGCGGTGCGCGCGAGCACAATCTGAAGAACGTCGACGTGAACATCCCGCGCGACGCTTTGGTGGTGTTTACCGGCGTCTCCGGCTCGGGAAAGTCGTCGCTGGCATTCGGGACGCTGTACGCGGAGGCGCAACGACGGTATCTCGAGTCCGTTTCGCCCTACGCCCGCCGCCTGTTCCATCAGATGGCCGTGCCTGAAGTCGACGAGGTCGAGGGCCTGCCGCCGGCTGTGGCGCTCCAGCAGCAGCGGGGATCGCCGACCACACGATCCAGCGTCGGCAGCGTCACGACGCTGTCGAACCTGCTTCGGATGCTCTATTCGCGCGCTGGGGACTACCCGAAGTCGCAACCGCTGCTCTATGCCGAGGCTTTCTCGCCCAATTCGGCGGAGGGAGCCTGTCCGAAGTGTCATGGTCTTGGCCGCGTCTATGACGTGACCGAGCGATCGATGGTGCCTGACGATACCCTCACCATCCGCGAACGTGCTGTCGCGGCGTGGCCGACGGCATGGCACGGCCAGAACCTGCGCGATATTCTGACGACGCTTGGCTACGACATTGATACGCCCTGGCGCGAGCTTCCCAAGAAGGCGCGAAACTGGATCCTGTTCACGGACGAGCAGCGCACGGTTCCGGTTTATGCAGGTTATGACCTCAAGGAGGTCCAGCGAGCGCTGCGGCGCAAGGAGGAGCCGAGCTACCAGGGCACTTTCACCGGCGCCCGGCGCTACGTTATGGAGACGTTCGCCAATACGACCAGCGCGATGATGAAGAAGCGGGTCGCGCAATTCATGCTGAGCGCCGAATGTTCCGCCTGCCACGGCAAGCGGCTGAAGCCAGAGGCGCTTTCCGTCAAGTTTGCCCGCATGGATATCGCCGACATGGCGCGCGTTCCGCTGAAGCAACTGGCGGAGCTGATGGGGCCTTATTGTAATGGCACTCTTGGCCGACGGGACGCTCACCCGGAAAAGACGATTGTCGTGCAGCGGATCGCGCAGGATCTGAGCGCGCGGCTTGGCGTGCTGCTCGATCTCGGTCTTGGCTATCTTACCCTGGAGCGGAGCACGCCCACCCTGTCTCCGGGCGAACTCCAGCGCCTGCGTCTGGCGACGCAGGTACGCTCCAACTTGTTCGGCGTGGTCTATGTGCTCGACGAGCCGTCGGCGGGGCTCCATCCCTCCGACACCGAGGCACTCCTGCGTGCGCTCGACAGGCTGAAGACGGTGGGAAATTCACTCTTTGTCGTCGAGCACGAGCTGGATGTCGTGCGCCATGCGGACTGGATAGTCGACGTCGGACCCGATGCGGGCAGGCGTGGCGGCGAAGTCCTTTACAGCGGCCCAATCGATGGACTGAAATCCGTAGAGAGATCGCGCACCGCGAAATATCTGTTTGGTCAGGCTATTCCACCTCAACAAAAGGTGCGCGCGCCGCAGGGGTGGCTTAAGCTGAGCGGCGTCACGCGCAACAATCTCAGAGCTATCAATGTCGCATTCCCGCTGGGCGTATTGACGACAGTCACCGGCGTATCGGGCTCGGGCAAATCGAGCCTCGTCAGCCAGTTTCTCGTCGAGGCGCTGAGGGGGCATTTTGGTCAGTCTCATGTGCCGGACGATGACGACGAAAACGCCCTTGAACGCGCCCCGGTCGAGCCATCGATCGGCAAAATCGTTGAAGGGATCGATCACCTGAAACGGCTGGTCGTCGTGGACCAGAAGCCGATCGGTCGAACTCCGCGCTCCAATCTGGCGACCTACACAGGTCTCTTCGACGACGTGCGAAAGCTGTTCGCGCAGACGAACGAGGCACGCCGATGCCGGTTCGATGCCGGGCGGTTCTCCTTCAACCTGCCGAAGGGGCGCTGCCCCACCTGCCAGGGAGAGGGTTTCGTCTGTGTCGAGCTGCTTTTCCTGCCGAGCGTTTATGCGCCTTGTACGGAATGCCAGGGTGCGCGCTACAATCGGGAGACCCTCCAGATCAAGCTTAAGGGCAAGTCGATCGCCGACGTTTTGGGAATGACGGTCGATGAGGCCCATGCATTCTTCGTCGAGAGTGCCCCGATTGCGAGATCGCTCGATGTGATCCGGCAAGTCGGCCTCGGTTACATCCGTCTTGGTCAGCCGGCGACGGAGCTGTCCGGCGGCGAGGCGCAACGGGTGAAGCTCGCCACAGAACTTCAGCGCACCCAGCGGTCCGGAAGTATCTACATCCTTGATGAGCCGACGACGGGCCTGCATCCGTCCGACGTCGAGAAGCTGATCGTTCAACTCGACGGGCTGGTGCAGGCGGGGAGCACCGTGATTGTCGTGGAGCACGACATGAGCGTCGTCGCCGCAGGCGATTGGGTGGTTGATATTGGGCCTGGTGCAGGCGATGAGGGAGGGCAGGTCGTCGCAGCGGGACTGCCGGCGGAGATCGCGCGGCACGAGTCGAGCCGCACGGCGCCCTATCTGGCGCGGGTGCTGGAAGAATATCGGTAGGGAGGATGAGAAGCAGCGAGTTCGGGGTTGCCGAAGTTCAAGATGCTTTGCACCTGTGCATAACGTGCAGAATATCTTTGCGCCAGGCGGCGTCTGGCAAACGTCCTGGATGGAGCGGGTTTTGCCGATGGTCGTGCCGGTCGTATCGCGCTTTCAGGCGAGCACCATCTTTACGCGTTTCGCTATGCCGGCGGCACTGGAGGCGTCGGCCGTTGCGATGCGCTCCTCGGGGTTGAACTGCCGCCGCACGTCCCATTGGAACGCCAAGAAGCAATGAGGGCTTCCCGGTCAGGTTCAATGCGCGATGCTGGACACCCACGTTACGTAAGGCTTGGATATTCGCACCAGTCGGCTGCTCAGGGCACTTCGACATTCCTTTCGGCGTCAGAGTCTGACCTGTCGCCGGTTTAGTGGTGCCAAAAGATCGCGAGCAGCAGAATGATCGGCAGCGGTACGCCCAGCAACCACAACAATGCGCCTCGTCCAAAGCCCATGACTCTCTCCTTCAGTATCTGTCCCTCACTTCCAACGCGTCTGTCCGACGCACAGTTCCTCGCCGGGAACGGTTTTCAAGACGGGTGATTGAAAGACCAGGATGACCTGCTCCGCTTCCCAGTCGCATTCTTACGACGATTGCTGCAGGGTAACGGCCGTTTGCGAAGGAGACCAAAGCGATCGATGACGATACGAATGTATCCTTTGTCCACCGATATCGAACTCGCGCGTGCGATCGCGCGTCACAGCCGTCCGCTGCCGGAGCGGATTTCGGGCGCGCTGACCTGGGGAGCGGAGATGCGGCCGGTCCGGCGCACCTTGCGCGGCCATCTGCGCGGGATCCCGCTCTCCGGCCGCGCGCTGGATGCGTTCCCCTCGGGGCACGCCGTGCATGTCGGTACCCCCGCATCCGCCGGCGCGGTCCTGCCGCCCGCCAACCACAATCTTGCGTGGGCCATCATTGCCGTTCTTGTATCAACACGCGTGCTCCGGCTGGTTCGCCGGGCAAATGATGTGCTTGCGGGTCTGGCGATCGGAGCCGCTCTGGATCGGGTCATAAGACGGCTGACGCGATTTGGTCGTCAGGAAAGATCGGGCTAGTCATGGGGCAACTACTTGCACCCCCCGGTCCGCGTGCCGTCCATCTCTGTATCGACATGCAAGGGTTGTTCGCGCCATGTGCCCCATGGGCAACGCCCTGGTTGGAGCGTGCGCTACCCGAGGCAGTCAGGCTGATCGCGCACGCGCCGCAACGTACTGTCTTCACGCGCTTCATTCCGGTCCGCAACAAGTCCGAGGCGCGCGGCGTCTGGAAAGCCTATTATGAGAAATGGGAATGCGTTACGCGCGACAAGGTCGATCCGGCGTTGCTTGAGCTGATGCCGGCCCTGACACGCTTTGTGCCGCCTGCCACAGTATTCGACCGCCAGACTTACTGCGCGTTCACCAATGGGCGGCTGCAGGCCTTTCTGGATGAGCATCAGGTGGACGCGCTGATCGTGTCCGGCGGTGAGACCGATGTCTGTGTGCTCGCAACGGTCCTGGCTGCGGTCGATATCGGCTACCGTGTCATCCTCGCTGAGGACGCGCTCTGCAGCTCGTCCGATGAAAGTCATGATGCGCTCATCAATCTCTACACCAAGCGATTCAGCTTGCAGATCGAGGTGGCTCCAGTTGCCAGCATCCTTGCGAGCTGGAGCGGCGACGATTGACAGCCGGTCAAGTTCTTTCCGGCGTAGCGTCCGTCGGGAAACTCATGCCGCTGCCCGACTGTTAGGAAGAAATGCCGAACGAATATACCGCTTGATTGCGGAAGCGTCGCGGTGTCGACGTTTGGCTGCCTCCATCAATGATTGAGAAGCCGCTTCGAAAATGGAGGCGCTGGCTGCCGGCTATGAGCAGCGGGCGGCGGTTCCGAAGAGGTAAAGCCGGCAAAGGGTGCAGACGAACCCTAAACCGTGAGGCCATGTGCATTAAGACCGGGCGGACTAGCGGGCCAGACGCTTGATGGTCTTGGCCGCACGGTTCGGGCCATGCCACCCGAGAAATTTCAGTTCCTTATTTCCCAGCGCATTCGTCGCTCGAAAGAACTGTTCGAGATCGTCCCGCGCACGGGAGGGCAGATTTCGGATATCCTTGATATCCGTTTCGAGCGGTGACCGGTCAGGCACGGCAAACCCACGGTCGTTTCGCTCCTTCTTGCCCTTGCGCCTTTGTTCGACTTCGAGAATTCCGACCGGGCGACAGCGCAGCACGACGCCTGGATAGGTCTGCGCGTCATGCAGGATCAGCACATCCAGCGGATCGCCGTCCTCGGCCTTGGTTGAGGGGATGAAGCCCCAGTCGTAAGGATAGGTCAGACCCGCCATTAGCGGCTTCGCCAGGGCAAAAACACCAAGCTTTGGATCGAAATCGAGCTTGCACGAGCTTCCGCGCGGTGTCTCGACAACGGCGAAGATGTTGTCGTCGTCGGCCCAGCTTGGCAGTTTTGTCAGATTGCTCATGGCGTGACCGTCGATCTCGGCGTCGACAAATGGGTACGGGCCTCGCGAGTTCATGCGCCAGACCCGGTGGGCGGCGATCAGGCGGCGGTGGAGGCCTTCTTGTTGACGCCCTTCCGCAGCGCAACCGTGTTGAGCTTGGTGTTGGCCGCCTTCTCCTCGTTCAGGTTCGTGGTCAGGAAACGCACGATATCGTCGTGGCCGAGCTCTTCCGCCCAAGCGATCAGCGTGCCGTAGCGGCATATCTCGTAATGTTCGACAGCCTGCGCATTGGCGACGATCGCCGCATCGAGTACCGTCTTGTCTTCGATCTCGCCGGCCGTCTCATCCGCTTCGTTGATGATGCCGTCGATGGCAGGACATTGCGTGCCGCTCGCCGACTTGCCCAGCTTCTGAAAGGCCTTCTCGAGACGCTCGACCTGCTTGTTCGTTTCTTCGAGATGGCCCTTGAGGCCCGCGACCAAATCCCGGTTGGTGGCCTTGTCGATCATTTTCGGTAGCGCCTTGAGGATCTGCTGCTCGGCATAATAGATGTCCTGCAAACCGTGCAGCAGAAGATCATCCATCGTCTTGATGTCTTTTGTGAATAGTCCCATGACCTCACTCCTTGATTCAAACCGATGGAACGGCGCGGATTGGACTTTGTTCCTCGCAGCCCTTGCCGCAGCGGCCGCAACTGTCGGGTCGCCGTTCTGACCATCCCTGCGAAGGCGCGCGGAGGCCGTCTCCCGTCGCAGGAGGAACTGCGGCACCGAGCGGGCGTTTTGCCTTATTGCGCGGAGATCATGATGGTCAGTACCTCGCTATGGATGGACACGGAGATACTCCCAGAGGCGGCTGAGCTCAAAGGCGATGCGCATTGCGATGTAGCCGTCGTCGGCTCCGGAATCGCCGGGCTTTCGACCGCCTATGAACTCTCCAAGCGCGGCCAGTCGGTCATCGTCATCGATCGCAAGGGTATCGGCCGCGGCATGACAGCGCGGACTTCGGCGCACCTTGCGCCGCTCTGCGACGATCTGATGGCCGAATTCAAGAAACTGCGCGGCGCTGAAATCGCCAAGCTATTCTACGAAAGTCAGGCCGCCGCGGTCGATCGGATCGAGGAGATTCAGGCAAGCGAGAAGATTGCCTGCGATTTTATGCGACTGGATGGGTACCTGTTTCAGGGCAATGGCATGCCGGCCGACATCATCGACCAGGAACTGGAAGCGGTGCAGGAAGTCGGCGCGCCGGTCCATCGGCTGGTCGGCGTGCCGCTCAAAGGCTGTGAGAAACGCCACGTGCTTCACTATCCGCGCCAGGCAAAAATCCATCCCCTCAAATATCTTGCCGGAATTGCCGCAGTCTGCGAAACGAACGGTGTTCGCTTCTTCGCCAACAGTCCGGTCGAAGAAGTTGCCGAACGGGACGGCTGCGTTAAGCTGCGAACCTCACACGCGCAGATCACCGCGGGTCACGCCGTGATCGCGACCAACGCCTCGATTGCCGACCGTTTCCAGCTGCATTCCAAGGTTGCTCCCTATCGCACTTACGTTGTCGCTTTTGCGATCGCGCGGGGTGAACTTCCGGACGGGCTCTATTGGGACACCGAGGATCCCTACCACTATGTGCGGCTGCAAGCGGGTCCGGACGATCATGATTTCGTTCTTGTCGGCGGCGAAGACCACAAAAGCGGCGAGGCAAATGACGCCGACCAGCGCTTTGCCCGGCTGGAGAGCTGGGCGCGTGAATTGATCCCGGCCCTTGGCAGCGTCACGCACCGCTGGTCGGGACAGGTACTCGATACCATCGATTATGCGGGCTTCATCGGCCGCGAGCCCGGCAGCGAGCGCATATACCTCGCAATGGGCGACTCCGGTCAGGGGCTCACCCATGGTGTGATGGGCGCGGTGCTGAACTCATCCCTCATTCTCGGCGAGGATCACCCCTGGAGGTCTGTCTACGCGCCGGATCGCAAACCTCTCGCAGCGGCACGGAATTTTCTGCGCGAGAACATGACGATCCTGCAAAACCTCGCCGAGTATGTGGCGCCGGGTGAAATCGCCTCGCTTGAGGAGCTTAGGCCGGGTGAGGGCGCCATCCTGCGTCGTGGTCTTGAGAAGATCGCTGCCTACAGGGACAAATCGGGCGAGCTGCATTTGCATTCGGCAAGCTGCACCCATATCGGCTGCCATCTGCACTGGAACAGCTTCGAGACCTGCTGGGACTGTCCATGCCACGGCTCGATCTTCGCGCCCAATGGCCAGCCGATCAATGCGCCGGCCGTTTCGGCCTTGCGACCCGTTCAACGATAAGCCTGCGTGACGAGATCACTTCACCTATTTTCGGGAGCTTTTCCATCTTCAAAGACGATATCGAACAGGACGACCTGCGCAGCGCCCGCACACCATGGGCGGTTCTCCCGCCACCGTCCATCGAGCCGATTGCCGACAGCTTTCGCTGCGAAGTCCTGGTCATAGGCGCCGGTATCACCGGTGCCCTGGTGGCTCAGCGCCTGACCCGGCAGGGTCGGCAGGTCGTCATCATCGATCGCGAGATTCCAAGCCTCGGCAGCACGGTCGCCAGCACTGCAATGCTGCTTTGGGAAATCGACCGTCCGCTTTTCCAACTCACACAGCTTTACGATTTCGAGAAGGCAGTCCGCTGCTATCGCGCCAGTCACCGGGCCGCTCGGGGATTGCGGGCGTTGATTGCGCACTATGGAATCGCGTGTCACATGCGGCCGCGTCTCTCGCTCTATCTTGCGGCCGATGAGAGCCCGAAGCTCATTCAGGACGAATATGGCCTCAGAAGCCGCACTGATCTGCCGTCCCTCCTACTGAACCATGCCGAGCTTCTGCAACGCTTCGCGCTTGTCCGGCCCGGCGCCATCCTGTCAAGTGACGCAGCCGACGCAGATCCCGTTCTGCTCACGCGCGGCCTGCTCGACCTGTCACTCAAGCGCGGCGCCCGCCTTCTGAGGGCCAACGCGGTCGCATATGACGACACCGCCTCTACCGTGACCGTCGGCCTTGAAGACGGGTTTTCGATCGAAGCGCACCATGTGGTGCTGGCGACAGGTTATGTCATGCCGGATATCGTGCGATCCACGGTCCAACAACCGGCCTCCAGTTGGGCGATCGCAACTGCCCCGCAGAGGGATAATCTTTGGCCGGAGCAGGCGCTCATCTGGGAAGCAATCCAGAACTACCATTATGCCCGCACCACATTCGATGGCCGCATCATCTTTGGCGGTGAGGATGATCATGGGCTGATTCAATCTGGCGCCCGCGATGCTGCGACCCCGGCAAAGGCGAGGGTACTGAAGGAACGCCTGAGAGCTCTCTGGCCGCGCGCCTCCAGCCGCGTAGCATTCGCCTGGTCAGGAGCCTTCGACGCCACCCTCGACGGGCTGCCCCTCGTCGGCGCAGTGCCCGGCTGCAAGAATATCATTGCGGCCTTCGGCTATGGCGGTAACGGAATTACCTTCAGCTTCCTAGCCGCGGAGCTGATCGGCTCGCTTCTCTCGGGAGGATCGTCGCCCCTGCTCGATGACTTTGCAATCGACCGTGATATTTCCGACTAGCGGCGGGCGACAAGGCAGCCAAGCATGAAAGCGAGAGCAATGAGGCAACCGGAGCCTTGCGGAGAAAGCCGAGCGCTTGGCCCGGGGCTGACTCTCTTCGAAAATCTACCGCACGCTTCCGACACTTCTTTTCACTTTCGCCGTGGCGTCTTCGGTGGTGCTGGAGATTTCGCGAATGATCCGCCGCGCGCATCGGAAAGGGCAAGAAAGGGGGCGGCGAGCACAGCCACGGGCAGTCGGGGCAGCAGGCGCAACGCGCAAAGCAAGCCCGGCCAGCAGGGCGGAAGTTCGTCGGGCAATCCGGGCAACTTCGCCATGACCGCGAAAAGCCAGCGAAGCCGGGCGTAGGGGCGGACAATCTTGAAAACTTCCAATTGTGAACGAGGCAAGGCCGTGACGTCGCCACAATGTCCCGGCCACGACATCTATGAAAAGCGCCCGCGACCATTGCCGTCCACATCAGCCTTTCTCAAGCCCCGCTAACAGTTTTCAAAGGCCGCTTGGTTGCCGCTTGCCGAAGCTGATCCAGGCGGCACTGCGACGGCTTCTTATCGGGACGCCATCGGATTATCTTCGTGCCGTGCCGAAAACGGTCGCCCGATACGTGATCGTAGGACACTTCGACGACGTACGTCGGTCGAACGGCTCTCCATTCGCCGGATCGCTTTGTCGTCCACCGGCTTGGGCCGCCGGGCGTGTTGCCGGTAAAGCTCTGCGGCGTTACAATTTTCTCCAGTCGGTCGGTGAGAGCCGGTCGATCCGACGATCGGATGCCGGAGGTGAAGCCGACATGGTGCAGAAGGCCGTCCTTGCTGTAAAGTCCGAGCAATAAGGAGCCGACCACTTTACGATTGGCCAGCTTCTTCTCGGCGTAACGAAACCCTCCGATAACGCAATCGGCCGACCGAAGGAGCTTGATCTTCTGCATACCATCCCTGGCGCCGGCTCGATAGGGAAGATCAAGGCGTTTGGCGACGACGCCATCATGATCTTCATTCACGGTGTTGAGCCAGGCCTCGGCATCCGCATAGTTGCGGCTTGCCGGTGACAGACGAAAGATGCCGCCTACCTCGAAAGTGTGTCGCGAAAGTTTTTCAAGAGCGGCACGACGCTTCGTAAGCGAAAGCACCGCAAGGTCTCTCGTGCCCGATTGCAGCAGGTCAAAAACCATGAAGGTCGCGGGCGTCTCCTCGGCAAGGCGCTTAACCCGGCTCACGGCCGGGTGGATGCGCTGGAGCAACGCGTCGAACGAATACCCGGCCTCAAGCTCGATGATCAATTCGCCATCCAGCGTGAGCGTTTTCTGCGGTAAGGTCGCCGCGGCCGCAGCAATCTCCGGAAAGTAGCGAACAAGGTCGCGGCCACCTTTGGATTGCATGCGAATTCGGCTGCCCTCGCGGATCAAAAGACAACGGAATCCGTCCCACTTCGGCTCATATTGCCACTCTGCCCCGCGCGGCAATCGAGCAACGGATTCGGCTTCCATCAGATTCATACTTGATTTGACCTCCGAAGCGAGCTGAACGCCGGTGCAACTCATGCGGACCAGCAAAGTCCCCAAGGCAGTAATTGAATCTGCCCAGAAGCGTTCCTTATACACGGTGTCGAACCCGTTCGTCGTCGATCTGATGGACTGCGGTAGAGCGTCGGCGGCGCCGCGGCCGAGGCCAAGTGCAAGGCCAGAAGAAGCCGACCTAGAAGCCGAAGAAAGGCCGCGGCGCCGGCGTCCATGGACAGAACGGTTTATCTCGGTGAGACGACTTGGCCGATGCCTTCTTCGCCTTCGTGGGTTTCGTCACTGGCTTAGCCTTGTCGCCGCCCGACGATATGCTTGGCGAGCTCCGGCATATCCTTTGTGATCTTCACATCCTGGATGTCGTCGAAGTATTCCGCGGCGTTGCGAACTTCATAGGGATAGCGAAGCAGCATGCCCATCAGGCTCCTGTCGCGCGCCTCGAGGGCGATGACGTGCTCGCGATTGGTCAAGACTACACGGGCGAGGGCGACCTTATCGAGCGAGCGGATGGTTTCGTGAATGACCGCATAAGCGTCGTGTTCTATCTTGCCATCGGGAACGATGTAGTAGGGTCGCACGAGATAAAGATCGTCGATCTCGCTTCTCGGCACGAACTCGTCGATCTCGATGGTGCGCGCCGACTCCAGCGCGATGTTCTCGAGCTCGTCCTTGGTCACTTCAGGATATTGATCGGTGTCGACCTTGTAGCCCTTGATGATGTCGTCGGACGCGACTTCTTCGCCGGTGTCGGCATCGAGTACGGGTCCGCTGACCTCGACACCCGGCGGAGTCCGGCGACATTTTTGGGCTCCAGCTCCTCCCTGGAGCCATCCTTTTGGAAACCAGGGCGACCAGTCAGAATTCATCGAGGCACCTCTTAACAGGCCGCCTGGCGCTGGGCTGTTTCGATCGACCGTGGCCTGCCTTGGCTAGCTCTTCTTTTTCGAGCAGATCTCAAAGAAAAAGCGAACGACCATCACCGGTCCATCCTCATCCCGGACCGCGATCTCCATATGCTCGATCCCGTTCTGATTGGCGCTGACGACTGCATCCCGAGCCATGCCTCCTAAGGATAGCGCGGCTTCGCTCTGCGCCGCTACCAAATCCCGTAGGTCAAGGCCTTCCTCATCAACGGCAGTTCCGTTCCTGTCTTTCAGGTCGAAGTAGTATCGAGGCATCGGGCGCTCATTTCAGATCTCCGATATCCCAACCAAACCAAACCAAACCGCAGCGTTCCTACGGGTATTCCGGCCAGTACCGGCCCAACGGCAGCTGTCTGTGCCAGTGTCCTAAGTGGATTTTGGGAATGTCCTAATTCCGATTAAGCGAACGCCATCCGTTCCCCCAAAGGCCACTATTTGCGACAGGTTCCGCATGGGATGATGTCTATCCCGAGGGGGATTTTCCCATGCAGGACATGCGAGCGCACTTGGAGAAGCTTCGGATTGAAGCTGAGGAGTGCGAGCTAATCAGTAAGCTCGCGACCAACGCGACCAAGAAAGAGCTGTTCGCGAAGCTGGCCACGCATACCGGACCCTGGCAGGTGAAGTCGAGCGGGCCATAAGCGACGTTCGCTCCAGCCCGTAGGTTCCGATTCAAGGAACTTTTGGGAGTGCTGCGCTTATTTGATTCCATTTCGCTGGGAATTTTTCAGCGGAGCGAGTGACCATGTAGAAGCGACGCCGGGCTAAGCAGACTCATTCCTTTGAAGAGCGCCTTTGCACAAGAAGTCCAAGAGCTTGCGCCGCCGGGCGAAGGGGCTTTCGCCAGGTCAGGAGCGGGAATCGCTGCTTAGGAGGGCACAGCAGCACGAAGAGGCGGCCCATATTAGCGAATGGCTAACGCCGCAGGGATTGCGAGCATCGAGCTAGAAGTGAGCCGCCTCAAGGTCTGAGCCGCCCACCGAAAGAGCGTGTGCGTGACGTCATCATGGATCGGCCTCAGTGCTTATCCTGGAGCTGGGGCCGTTCTACGGAGGCGCCTCTTTTCCATCGCCACCGTGCCCGATGCGCTTCCAGTCGGCGTAACCATAGAGTCCCGACCAATGATGCACGATGGCCCCGCAACGTTCGCAGCTAAAAAGTCCGGAACTGATTACGTGAGCGGGGCTCCGCTTTTGAACCGCAGAATAAACAGCGCCGCAGCCGCGGCACGAAAAATGAACTATCACCATTGCCTTTCCTCGGAAGTGCAAATTCTTACCAGTCCCTCCGTAGCGCGCCTAGGTATCTGGTGGCGGATCTGCGAATTGCTGACCCTGGGCGACGAACTGGACGCGAAGCAGGCTGCCTGCCGGCTTGCTCTTGCGCGCGTGGAGCAAACCAAGGCGCTCGCTGCCGAACTATGGCCCGAACTGCCGGCGTCGATCGTGATCGCATCTGCGGCCGACCGGCGCGCCTTCCAAGACTGCTTTGAGCAGGCCGGCGGCTTTAGGCAGCCCACGTTTAACGTGCTCGGGTCCGATCGCCTCCGGTCGCTCCTCCACACGGCCGTAAAGAGCCCAACGATTGGGGTGGGAAGAGGGCTCTGCAACGGCTGGAAGCGGACCTGATCAGCCGCATCGTCGCAGTGAAGGGGTACGAGGCCGACTGCGCGAATGCAATCGAGGCGTCGGGCTTCGCCGCCACAAAGAACGCTGCGCGCGAGCGGGCGCCCGAAATCCACTTGCTGTTGTCCAAAATTCGGAAGCATCGTCCGCGAACGGTCGCCGGCGTGCTGATCTTCGCGCGCGCTATGACCATTTTCGAAGAGGCACAGTGAGGCGGTCATTGCTACGGAGAGCAGGGTCGGGGGAGTGCTTCTCGGCTACGACCTTGCCGAGGCGATGCTTCGCGTCGCGGCGGCAACGGCGTAGTATCGACAGGCGGCGGCTTCGGCCGCCGAACCTTTTGTAGGTGAGAGATAACTGTGGATGCTGATCATCGCGCGGCGCTTCTGCTTTGGCCGGCGTTTTGCTAGCGTCGACGACGGCCCAGAAGTGCTCCGATGAGAAAGGCCGCGGCAAGCATCTCAAGCGGAGCTTCACGGGTTGCTGCGCTGAGACGATCGATCCATATCGGGCTCGCTCGCTCGCTGGGAAGCCGCTGAGAAAACTCACTCAGCGTTTCTCGAACGCCTACATCTGTCTCTTTGATTGACATTGTCGAGCCTCCAAACGCTAGGAACGCTGAGCGGATCGCTTAGGTTCCAGAGACCGGTGGGTTCGCAAGGGTGAGTGTGTATCCGCCATCATGGGCGGCGAGCCGCCGCTCAATTCATATGAACGAGTGCAGCGATTAATTTAAGGAGAGCTTGCTGCTCGGGTCCACCGTTTCCGTGAGAAAGAAAGTCCGAAATCTCTATCCTCTTAAAGGCACCGCCCGAGGGTAGATGGGCCTCGTGCAGCACAAATACGCGTCCGTCATCCTCGCTGCAGAGCGTCCAGCGATCCCCGTTAGAGCTATGGTAGAGTTCGCGTTGACCGGACATGGGCAAATACAGTTAAGCGCGCCCGGAAACGAGCGCGCCCTGTGGAGCTGATGCTGTCAGAATGGGACGCCGTAGTATTCGTTCACCGACCGGCCAGCTGCCGGATCACTCCAGTTCCAGCCTGTCTCCTCACGATACTTCGGCGCGCCCTGAAGCTGGCTCTCGGTGATGCCAGTGACATAGCCTCCAAGATTGGTGTCATACTTCAGTGATTGCCATGGGAGTGGATAGTGGTCGTCGCCGATGCCGAGAAACCCGCCGAAGCTGAGAACCGCATACGACACTTTCCCGCTCATCTTGTCGATCATCAGCCGTTCGATGCTGCCGATCTTCTGGCTGTCCGCTCCGTATACCGCAGTGCCTTCGACCTTATCGCTTCCGATCAGGTTGCCGGCCTCGTTCGCTTCCAATGCCATGATAAATCCTCCACAAACAACTGTTTCGCAAAGCAATCATCGCGATCGCTAAGCGTTCCTATCCGGAGGCGCTTCAGTCTGTCACGCGGCCAGCGCTCAGCAGCCAACCGTGAACAACTTGCCATTTGTCGTCGTCAGAGCCGAAATCGAGCAAGGCCGAATTCGATGATCGAAGCTCTAGGAAAAATCTGAAGGCGTCACGCCCCGTTGGGCTTGTTAGACCTGGCTGCGTCCCAATCCAACGGTCCCACTCCGTGAGGATCGCTATTCTTGTATCCGTCGTGGTCATGGCTGGTGCTTCCTGCACAGCTCCGACCGAAGCCAAGCCGCCCGACCGAGCGGCGCTAAGGTGTTCTCGCCGGCAACGGGACGTTTTTCGGAGCTTCGCCGACGAGCGATAAACCGACGTTCCGGCGGCTTTCAAGTTCCTACGCTTCCTCCGCTGACTTCACGGGTGCTTGGAACCGTCGATCTCTCGGCAAGTTTCGTACCCACTGAGCCGATCGTGCTCATCTGAGGGGCATCGACCGGTGGTACTGCAGCGCAACGAGGACGATCGCCGCCGCCCTGGCTTTGGCTATCACGTAAAAGTCCACTCGTTTCGAGCGGTCCCCGTGATACTCGAGGGTGTGTTAATCTTCGCCGCGTTCTACGAAAAGGCGGAATTGCCAACCGGCGCCCAGCGCGCCCTTCAACGTGGGATCGAGGCCGTTGGTGATGCTATCCCTCCTCCATGGGATCGAGTTTGTCTTTCGGGAAATCGGCGGTTTCATCTGGCTCCGCGTCGCGCTGCTTATTCTGCCCTGCGCTTAGCCCTCGCTATTCGCATTCATCGCGCGGGTCATCTTCCGGAGCGACCAGAGGCCGTAAGGGGACGCCATTCGGGCCGGAAACTCGGCACGGCATCTGCATGCCGTCAGGGACATGTTTTCCAAAGTAGGATTGATCCAATGGAACTTGCTACGCTGCCTGCCACTGCCTTCAAGTCGCCGGCGATCAGCCTTTCAGGCGTCGTCGATTACAATATGTACACCGCTTTTCGAACGCAGTTCGACAACGCGGCCGATAAAGACCTAGTCGTCATCGAATTGTCGACCTTAGGTGGCGATCCGGAGGTCGCCCGAATGATGGGGGAGGACGTGCGGTTCGCGAGCGAGACGGAGCCGCAACGGCGCTTCGTATTCCTTGGTAAGGCTGTAATTTATTCGGCCGGCGTTACGTTCATGAGCTTCTTCGCGCGGCCGAACCGATACCTCGCGCGCGGCACGCGACTGATGATCCATGAACGCAAGCTTTCGAAGAGCTTAGTGATTGATGGTCCTTTAACGGCATGCATCGCGGTCGTAAGGGCTACGCTCAACGAAATCGAATGCTCGATCGTTATGCAGAACGAGGGCTTTGCAAATCTCATCCTGGGATCGAACGTGACGATCGACGAGGTCATGCAGAAGGCGCCGTCAAACTGGTATTTGGAGGCCCAGGAGGCGAAGACGTTGGGTCTGATCGAGACGGTTCTGTAACGCTCCGAAGCGACGCGACAACGCTTACTCAGCCTCAGACGAAGGGCTTGGTGGGGGTAGCCCGTAACGCTCGGCGCGAGCGGCGGCCAACTTCCGATACTCCTTCGCTTGCTGAGCGAACTGCGCCTTGAGCGCGGGATCGCTCCTCGGCGGCAAGGCGTTCAAATTGCAAGGCGTGCTCAATATACTCGGTTAACAGCTTCATTGTTGCCAAGCGCCAACAGCTTGCCTCGTCACGCGCTCTACAGGATGACACGGGACTGGAAGAGTAGTGCGGCAGTGTTCCCTTGGCAATTGGCGCTCGGGAGTTTCCGCGTCCAAAGGGCTCGAGCGGTTCGAGTCCCGCTGGCAGTGCCAATCCGGAGCGGGTGCGAGGAGGCGACGCGGCGGAGAGCCGGTTAGTGCCGGCATCTTCTTCAGGGGCGGCGGTAAGATTACGCCGACCAGTTGCCTCCCTTCAGGTAGCTGGATGAACTAGGATAGCCGCCAGCATTCCAAACCGTGCTCGCTTCGAGTCCGCCTGGCGCGATCTGGCTGCAGTCCTCATCGAGGACAATCTGCAGGAATGGCGCGATCAGCGCGACCGGATCGAGCGGAAATATGCAATGTGGGCGGGGCGAAAAGCTGCCTTCTCAAATTCCGTGCTCGCGGATGCGATGCCCCTGCGGTGTCGACTTCGACTGCCACGTCCTCGCCGACACGGATACATTGACTACCCAGCCAGCGAAGTGTCAGCCGAGGCGAGCTACACCTTCGAGGCCGAGGTCGATGGTGGTTGGTACCGGTAGACAGGGCATCGGCCAATTCCAGTTGAAGAAGCAGTTCATCGAGAAGACCGATGATTGATACCTGGCGCGCTCGGCAGGACTGGAACCCACATGCGTCGGAGTAGAAATCCCGCTGGCCCTCTAGTTGGCCCACGAGCGCGTGAAGCTCAATCCAGAGCCATTCGCTCATAACGGAGAGGTTGTCGGTGAAAGTCCGGCAGTGCCCACCATCAACGCGAGGAGGTGACCATGTTCCAGAACTGCCCCGCGCTGGTGCTCAACGCGGACTTCCAGCCGCTCAGCTATTTCCCGCTGTCCCTGTTCAACAGGGAAGATGCGGTCAAAGCGGTGGTTAAGGGGTCTCCCTGGACCCGCTAGCGCAGTACTGATTGCTACTGTTTCCCGGTACCGTGCGTGGCAGCTCCTCCGGACCGGAAAGGCGCGCCCAGCCTCGTGTTCCTCAGGCCCATCCGGGGGCGTTTCGATTCAACGCGGGTCATGGACAAACAAGCGATACCTATCGGTGAACACGATCATCACCATCGCGCTTCTGGTGATCTTCGCTCTCGTGATTTGGTACGGCGCCATGATCTGAGACTGGGCGGCTCTTTATTCACGGGGCCGAGACGCTCTCTTGACCGACGTCTTGGGCCTAGGCAGCGGCGCTACCCTAGTGCTCGTGGGTTGCGGCTCCCTCCAGTGACGCTGTAATCGCGTTCACGAAGGACTATCTCACCAAGATCACGTTCGGTCAGATGCGTGAAACCGGCGCGGCGCGTATCGTTGTTTTCTGCAAGGACTATCAGTACTCCCACAATGTCCAGGTGGACACGTCACGATGGCCCAGACGAAATGCGAGCCGCCGATCTGCTGCACAGTCTGTTGCAAGAGCTCGATCATGCGTTCGGTAGACGCGCCGCCAAGAATGGGGACCTGCGGGTTAATGGAAGTAGGTCAATCCTCCCGCCACGATCGCTAGGACGAAGGCCAAAGCGGCAGCTCCGATTATCCAAGGCATGTCATGGCGTTCTCTAGGACTCATCGGCAATTGCCTTCCGTTAGGGATGGAGAAGCGAAAGCAGGCGTTGGCGGTTTTGATCCCGGTCGAGCTGATTTTTACGCATCACATCGAGCTCGGCTCGAACCTTGGTGGTGTCTTCGTTCAACCTCTTCAATTCAACTAAACGGGCCTCAATCTCTGCGAGCCGCCTTTCGCCTTCGACCATATCGAGCTCGATCTGTCTCAGCTCGTCCATGATCGCGTCTTTGTACATCGGGTTACTAGTCGCGCGCTGCTGGGTTTCCTAATGCGCCTTTCCGGTTGGCTCGCGGCTCTTGGCCTCTCGAGCCAAGCGCTCGGCCTTTAACCTTTCACGATTCTCGTGGAATGCCTTTTGCGCTTTTGCGTATTCGCTCAGAGCTTCTTTCACTTTCGCCTGCCTGAATACCTTACGGGCTTCTCTTTCGGCGCCTGCCGGTGCGGTCCTCCGCTCTCGAAAGTCGACCATTGCTGAACCTCCTCCACGGGCTCAATAATAGTCAACGCATAGAGCTGGCTTTTGATCCTATTGGCTGGACCAGCAGCGGAAGAAGAAAGTTGAGCGGGGCTTGCGGCGCCATGGCATGCGCCCATGATCGCGCCGATCGAGAGAGAGAAGCCGCTAGTGATCGCGGTGGCTGACGGCGGGCTCAGCAAGAGATCGGCTCAAGGCGTGGAATTAAGCGCCATCGCATGTCGCAGGCTTGTTGGCGGTAGTGCGCCCCCAAGCTGCCGCCTCACCGCTAATAGCAAGTATATTCATGCTGGCTAGCTGTTGCGACGCAATAGCCATAACTGGCTCGGTACGGGTAGCCGTAGCCATAGGAGTCACCATAGCCATAGCTATAGCCGAAGTCGTAGGGGTAGCCGTAAGGGTAACCGTAGGTACCGGCCAAGCCGAGACCTATCCCAAGTCCAAGAGCGGCCGCTCCAAACCCGCTTCCCCGCCAGCCGCCGCCGCCACCAAAGCCGCCGTGGAAACCGCCGCCATGAAAGCCGCCGCCGAAGCCTCCGCGCGCAGAAGCAGCAGTCGGTGCCAACGCGCCCACGGCCATCACTGCGATTAATGTGATCAGGGTTTTCCTAAGCATCGGACTCTCCCAGCTTTTAGAAAATCGCCCGATTTGGAAACACCTCACGTCCGGTTTAGTTGCGGACTATCTTGGCTCGCTGGCGGCTTCGTCCTGGACTTTGGCCCGGCGCCGGCTTCACCTAGGTCGCAGACGCGGGCAAATTGCAGCTCGCGCTGCATGAGAAGCAGGATGAGCGCCGTGGATCCGCTGACCTCGACGCTACCAGCGGCTCCGGTGACTAGGCTAGGTAGGCCCCAGCATAGTCCCCTCGCTGGGCCGTTTCTTTTTCGGGAACGAGGGGCGACCAGCGCGCTTATATGGTGTCGCACTGATGAGGAGTGGGATGCCCATCGGCCTCAGCGCTCTCCCCGGGGCGCTGGGGCCGGTCTTTGTGCCGCCTGGTCGACCGATCTTCCTTCAGGCGAACAGGTCCGCGCCAGCCTGCAGCATCCGCTCGAACGTCCCGCTCTCATGGTGCTCAAGCCAGACCTGGCCGATCGCGTACTGCCTGGCAGGCCAATATGTCGGCATCCGTCGAGCATCGGCAGCACGCTCGGCCAGATGCCTGACCGTCGACCCGAACATGATGTGCTCTCGAGACTTGGATCCCATTCCCAATCATCGCGCCGATCCGCAAGGGTGGGAAAGCCCCTAGAACTATCGGGCGGCCTGCACCCGCCTACAACGACTTGGTCAATGGGGCGCCGGCTGTGGGCAGTCGGTCAGTTTAATTGTGGCAGGGTTCTGCACTGGAATGTTGACGGTCAACGGCGCATATTCCAGGCATGGAATCTTTTCACAGAGCCTGTAAGTGCGGAGCGGTTTATCGGCGCATTGAGGCTGGGGTGGCCGACCGCGAAAGCGGCAGCTTCAATTGCCCGATCTGTGGTGCCGTCATGGAAACTTGGAACTCGGAATGCGTGCCAAGCTACCGTTTGGTGGCTGGTCCCGTGAGGCCAATAGAATAACCCCCAAAAGCCCCCAACCAGCTCGCTAAACGAATCATTGGTATCGCTACTGGCGAGGAGCCGCACTGGTCGAAATAGGCCCCTCGCCATTTCGAAACAGGCCACTGATTAAGGAACGAACGCAGACCGGGAAAATTATGTAATCGTGGATGCATTTTCCGGCCCCCAAGTTGGCGCATTCATCTAGTGCCCCAAAAGTCCCGGCGCTCCTCCCCAGAGCGCTGGGACTTATCTTTTGGAACAGATGGAATCGAAAGGCGCCGCTTCACGCGCGGCGCGTTGCCGGTCTCAGTCTCGAAAATTGGCTGGGCATGAAAATTCCGGACGGACGGCAGTAGGCTTTTGTGTTTGGACCGCCGGAAGGTGGCGGAGGAGGCGGGTCATGACGACTAGCGCGAAGGAATAGGCTCTTTCGGTGTTCCCGGTGGAACTTACTGGCGTTCGCAATCAGATCGTGGAGGTGACGTACCAATTATCCGGTCCCAACCGCAGCAGCCGCGTTGATCAGTCTTACGACTGCGATGATACCTTCCACCAGTCTTATGCGGGCTTCACTATCCCAAAAGAATGGCCCCAGCTAGGGACGCTGAGGCCCAGGTACGATCATCCATGACGGTGGATCGGTCACCCAATCAGCAACCAGCCGACGCTGACGACAAGTGCAAGGAACGACGCCGCGGCAACGCCGAGGAAGCCGTACTCCACTCTGTCCGTGTGATCCGATCCAGACATGATGCCATTATGTATTCCGCTCGGACCTTTGCATTAAAATATGAAGGTCAGCTAGCATGTCCTAATTCGTTGCAGCGAATGTCCAGCCTCGACCGGCCGTGCTGGACGCCGGAATGCGTGGCGATCTGCTGGCGCTCAAGGTGGCACTTGCCCCCTGTGTGATTGGGTACGCGGAGATCGCAACGCGGCTCGCCTCGCGACCCGACGCGGTCGCTGCGACTAATCCCTATCGCGTTTGGATCGACGAGTATGCCAGCTTGCCATACCAGGAGGTCGCGGCGAAAGCGCAGGCGCAACTGGAGCATCTCGCAGTTCTGTACGCCACGCCGGCCCGCGAGGCAGAGCTGATTGCGATCTTCAAGGAAGCCATCCGACTCGAGGCAGACTTCTGGGAGATGGGCTGGCGCGCCGGCCAGCGTTAGCATTCGGCAATCGTCTGGCTCATAACGTGAAGGTCATTGGTTGAAATCCTACCCCCGCAACCACCGATACCGACACTCCCGTAGCGAAAGCTGCGGCAGTTTCGCATTTCCGATTCTTTTCAACGGCTTGCGCTGCGATCCATCCGAGGATCGTGCCCAATTTGCCGTGTAAGGTGGCGTCGATCTCGCCGCGGTTCGGCCGGGGCGCAGCGTAATCTTCTCAACCAGTGCCCGGATCGCTTCCGCCGCCTCATTCCGATCCTCGGGGGCGTTGTGCGCTTCCGTCAGCCGCTCGACCATCTTCCGATAGATGCCGGACACGTTCGGACGGATGTCCGGAATATCCGCTGGTTCTTCGGCTAGAAGCGCCTTGAGCATGTCCTCGCGCGCCTCCAATTCGCGCATGCTTTCGGTCACGCCGCGGGTGTGTCCGCCTTCTTCAATCGCACTCAGCATTTGCTTCAAGGTGCGGGTGGATCTTAGCCAACTCTGAGCGGTGGCCTTCGCCGCTGGCGCGGCGTTCGCGGTTGAGCCGGTTCGTTTCCTCGGCGTAAGCGCGCATCGCCTCGGCGGCCATCTCCGGCGCTATCATATCGGGCGAAAGCCCAGGCAGTCTTTGCCGCCCGCAACCACAACCAGGTTGGCGATCCAGATAAGCTCGGCCAGGCGCTTGTCAGGATCGCTGGAGAGGCCGAGCCCCCACTACGCTTCATCGCCGGTGCCGACGCGTTAAAGGTCGTAACTGACAAATTGCGGTTTGTAGCCGACGAAGTGGCGCTGGCGCGACTTGTCTCTCTCGACGGATGTCGCGCCCTAAGGGCACGACAAGCCAACGGAACCACCTTAGCGGTCAAAGAGGGCGGGCGATGACGATATTTGTAACCGGAGCGAAGGCCTCGCACATCTGAGCCTTCTGCGATGAGCCGAGCCGCTACAGAGCCACCAATATATCCTATCGAGCAGGTTACAACGAAAAGTGGGCGATAGCATTTTGACAAATTGTGAAGTGAAATCGAGACCTCACCTGAGGTGGCGCGCGCCGACATATTGAGGGTCTGCGGTGTCACGGGATCATTCAATGACGTGATCTTGTGTCGTGAAGGATAGGCGAATCCCCGGACGGTGTTTAGTCTCACTGCGTCTCACGCAGCACGAAGAGCACGCACGTAACACCGTCGTTCAGCCGACAAGTTGCGCTTGCGTCAACTTCAACGGCGCAGCTGGCCGGCCCGCTCAGGCACCATTCAGCGATGCCAACGCCCTGCTGACCTCGGTCTTAACCAGATGCTTGCGATAACCCGCCGAGGCGTAATGGTCCGACAGGCACTCAGCCTGTTCGCTGGTAAGCGATGCGGCCATTTCGATGTTTTCAGTCGATAGCGACTTGCCGATCAGGTGCGTGCTCGCGGAATCGGCCGCAAAGGCCCGGCCGGTCGCGCCGGTGATGGCGATCATGGCTTCTGAAACGATGTCGTCGCGCAAGCACAGCGTGGCGGCGACACCGACCACGGCATAGCCGCTCGCCGGATGGCGTATCTTGCGATACCGGAATTTCGCGCCGGGGTTCGGACGCGGCATATGGATCGCAACAAGCACTTCTCCTGGCTCGAGTGCCGTGGTCATGATGTCGACGAAGAAGTCCCTTGCCGCGATACGCCTGCGTCCGGTCAGGCCGGCGAGCTCCAGTTCGCCCTTCAGCGCGATGACGACCGCCGGCCAGTCGGCCGCAGGGTCGGCGTTTGCCAGTGAACCGCCAATGGTGCCGCGATTGCGCACTTGCGGGTCGGCGATCATGTCGGCGGCTTGATGGACGATCGGCAGCACCTCTCGCAGAGGTTTTGAAGCTAGCAGTTCGGCATGCGTGGTCAGGGCGCCGATCCTAATGCGGTCGGCAACTTCGATTCCCTTTAACTCATCGATGCCGCTGATATCGATCAACAGTGCGGGCGATGCCAACCGCAATTTCATCGTCGGGATCAGCGTATGGCCGCCGGCCACGAGCTTGTTTCCGTCGGGGTCGTCTTGCAGCAGGCCGATGGCGTGGGTGAGAGACGTTGCGCGAACATAGTCGAATGAGGCCGGGATCATCGGTCTGCTCCGGCGCGTGCCTTCTGGATCGTCGACCAGACGCGCGGCGGCGTCATCGGCATGTCCAGATGTTTAATCCCGAACGGTGAAAGCGCATCGAGCACGGCGTGAACCATGCATGGGGGTGCGGCGATCGATCCGCTCTCGCCGATGCCCTTGACGCCGATCGGGTTGGTCGGCGATGGCGTCTCCTGAAACAGCGATCGTATGCTGGGAACATGCTCCGCGCGAGGGACTGCATAGTCCAACAGCGATCCCGTCATCAATTGCCCGGTATCAGGATCGTAGCTGACTTCTTCATAGAGCGCCTGCGCGATGCCTTGCACGACGCCGCCATGAATCTGTCCGGCGGCAAGCAACGGATTGATGATGGTGCCGGCATCATCAACGGCGACATAATCGAGAATGTCGACGATTCCGGTCTCTGGATCGACGTCGACATAGGCCATGTGGACGCCCGAAGGCGCGCCCATGCCCTTCGGATCGTAAAACACGGTCTCGTCGAGACCCGGCTCCATTCCATCCGGAAGCTTGTGGCCGACATACGCCATCCTCGCCACTGTGCCGAACTTCAAAGGCGCGATGTCGGTGCCGGGGACACTGAACTTGCCGGCCTGATAGGAAACATCCGCTTCATCGACTTCGAGCATGCCCGCGGCAATCTTCTTCGCCTTGGCGACGACGCGGATAGAGGAGACGTGAACGCCGGATCCGCCCACCGCCATCGACCGCGAGTTGAAAGTGCCATGACCGGCCTGGACTTGCCGCGTGTCGCCCTGCACCACGTCGATGTCTTCAATCGGAATCTGCAGGACGTCGGCGGCAATCTGCGCCAGTGACGTGACATGGCCGTGGCCCTGACTCATGGATCCCGAGAAGATCGTCACCCGGCCGCTTGAATCCACGCTGACCCGGGCGCTTTCCCAGCCGCCACGGTTGAAGCCCATCAGCGAGAGCCGGCGTGACGGCGCCATACCGCACATGTGGGTGTAGGCCGCAACGCCAATGCCGCGATAACGGCCCTTGGCGCGCAGTTGATCGCGTTCAGTGCTGCGGGCCTCGTAGTTGAAGGCTTCCATCGCCTTGGCGAGGCAGCCTTCATAATTGCCGCTGTCGTAGATCGTGGCGGGTCCGTTATAGGGCCGATACGGAAAGTCGGCAGGCTGAATGAAATTAAGCCGGCGCACCTCCGCCTGATCGAGATTGAGATGGCGTGCGACCGCATCGATCGCGCGTTCGGCGATGTAGGCCCCCTCGGGCCGGCCATATCCGCGATAGGCATCGACCGGTACGGTGTTTGTCACAACCACCCTGGAGCGCGCCGCGTAGTGCTCGATCTTGTAGGCGCCGGTCCCGAAATTGATTGTGTTCACGGTGGGGCCGCCTGATGCCATGTTCGACAGATAGGCGCCGACATTGCCCAGTGTCTCGACCTTCAGACCGAGGATCTTGCCGTCGTTGCGGAAGGCGATCTCCAGCGCCTCGGTATGCGCCCGGCCATGGTTGGTGGATTGATGGCTTTCGGAGCGCGATTCCCACCATTTGACGGGCATGCCGAGGAGCCGCGCCAGGTACGGGCAGAGCAGTTCCTCCGGATAGAGGTGCATTTTTGCGCCGAAACCGCCACCGATGTCGGGTGACACGATCCGCAATTGATGTTCGGAAATGCCAACGGTGTCGGCGATCCAGCGGCGATGCATGTGCGGCACCTGGCTCTGGAGGTAGACCGTCAGGCTGCCGTCAACATTTGGCTCGGCCAGAATGGAGCGCGTCTCCATGCAGGTCGGGATCAGGCGGTTGTTGGCGACGCGAAGCGTGATGACCTGGTCGGCCTCCCGCGCAGCCTTGCCATAGTCGCCACCGCCGATCTTGTAGATCGTGGTGACGTTGTTGGGCACGTTGTCGTGGAGTTGCGGCGCGCCGTCGCGGATCGCCGCTTCCTCGTCGACGACGCAGGGAAGCGTTTCGTAGTCGACATCGATCAGCCCGATGGCATCGTGCGCCATCGCCTGGGTTTCGGCGACGACGAGTGCGACGCATTCGCCGACGAAACGAACCCGGTCGATGGCGACGACGGGCCGGTCCGGCACCTTCGTGCCCGGTATGATCCAGTTGGGAACGATCGAGCCGATCTTGCCGGCGAGGTCGGCGCCCGACAAAGCGAGGCGGACGCCCGGCGCCGCTTTTGCCGCCACTAGATCGACCTGCTTGATGATTGCATGCGCATGCGGCGATCGCAGCACGGCAATATGCAGCATGCCCGGCGCCTTGATGTCGTCGCTGTAACGTCCCTTGCCGGTAACAAACTTGAAGTCTTCGCGCCGTCGCAAGGGCTGGCCGACATATCTGATCGCGGTTGTGTCAGTCATGGCGAGGCGCCTCCGAGGCAAGGGACTGAACCGCGCGAACGATGTTGTTGTAGCCGGTACAGCGGCAGATGTTGCCGGCGAGGCCATGACGGATTTCGCTTTCCGTCGGATTCGGATTTTGCCTAAGCATCTGGCGGACGCTCATGATCATCCCCGGCGTGCAAAAACCGCATTGCAGGGCGTGGTGCTCATGGAAAGCTGCCTGCACCGGATGCAACGCCCCGCCGCCGGGCGCGAGCCCTTCGATTGTCGTGATCGACGAGCCGTTGGCCATCACAGCCAGAACCGTGCAGGATTTGACGGCCTGTCCGTCGATAACGACCGTGCATGCACCGCATTGCGACGTGTCGCAACCGACATGGGTTCCCGTGAGGCCGAGATCGTCGCGGAGCAAGTAAACCAGAAGCTTGCGGGCTTCAACCGAAGCGGTCCGGCGTATGCCATTCACGTCGACTGTCACAACGTGAAGCTTTTCGCCGAGGTCAGTCATTGTTTTCTCCGACGGTCCAATCATGAGAATCTGACGTCGGCGATATCGATCGCCACGAACACCGGATCGGGAATCGCGGTGCCGTCTGCATTCCGGCGGACCGCTCGCCGCTTCGTCGCCACCTTGATTCCGGAAAAATCACGATGGTCGTCGAGGTAATGCGCCGTGGGTACGCCACCGGCGACGGCCGCGCTGTAGTCCATCCGGCAGATCAACCCTTCACCATTAACGTGGAAAACCTGCTCGGCGCAATGCGTCGCGATATGATCCGGAAAGGTGACCTTGAGCCGCCTGCGTGTTTCGCCGCTCTCATCCCAGGGCTCGATTTCTTCAGCGCGAAATCCGGGCAGCGCGAAGATGAAGGGCGTATTGAGGTAATTCCACATCGCGTAGCCGCTGAAATAAGCAAGATGCAATTCGTCCCACCGGGTCTCGACGGTATGGCCGTCAAACGCGGCGCGGGGATTTTTGCGATCCTTGACTGATTTGCCGTCGAGCGTTTCGATGACGGTATGGTCGGGGGTGCATGAACTGCGCATGCCTTCGCCGAGGAAGGGGTGGTAGCTGATCCATTGTTTGCCGGCGGCGGCCGTGACACGGACGTTCTTCAGCGCCGCCGGCCACCCCTTTCGTGTCCAAAGGCCGCCGCTGATGGACATGTCGCCTTCGATGGCTTTCACATTATTCCAGCGTTCGATGCCGCCGTGGGCATCGATGACAAGGTCGCGAAGCTCGCGCATGATCATGGTCCCATTCCGTCGAAATTGGTGGCCCCCATAGACGGGGGGCCTGCGGAAGCGAAGATAGCCGTCGACAAGTATTCACTCTAATGATAAGAGTGACTAAGAGGCAAGCGCTTTATGAAGTCAAAGAGCTTTGATGGGATGGCGTGCTCGATCGCCGGCGTCATGGACGCGATCGGGGATCGCTGGGCCGTCTTGATCCTGCGCGACCTGTCGCTCGGGCTCAGGCGGTACGAGGACCTGCGCCGCTCGACCGGCGTAACCAACGCGACCTTGTCCGATCGGCTAAAGCACCTTGAGGGACACGAATTGGTCGAGCGGCGCCAATACCAGACGAATCCCGAGCGATACGAGTACCGTTTGACCGCGAAGGGCCGGGACACCATCCTTGTGCTGCAGGCGCTCTTGCAGGTGGGAGACAAATGGGCGGTTTCCGGAGACGCGGGGCCGCCACTCAAATTCATCGATCGAAAAACCGGGCACCCGGTGAAGCTCGCGAGGGTCGACAGCGAGACCGGGCAAGGCGTCAGGCTTCAGGACGTGCAGCCGCAAGCAGGCCCTGGCGCCGATGAACTGGTGCGGTGGCGCCTTACCCATTTCCGGAAATAAGAGCCGGCGCGCCTGCCTCTGGTCTGCAAACCGCGCGGCACAGTCGTGGTGAAATGATTGGTATCATTTAATTCGCCATCATGACTTGCAAATTGCAAGTCATGATGTAAGCTCGCTGCAACGAAAGAGCAACGCGCATCGCAGCGTTCAACCAGGGAGGTGTGTGGTGTCCGAGGATGCACTGATTGCGCGCGAGCAGCGCGGCAATATTGCCGTATTGACCATGGTCTATCGGCCCTACAATTTGCTTGGACCGAAGCTCATCAATGCCGTCGTCGAGCAGGTCGAGGAGGCGCAAAAAGCCGGTAGCCGGGCGATCGTCCTTCGGAGCGGGCTTCGACATTTTTCCGCCGGCGCCGATCTCGATATTTTCGACAAGCGCGTGGAGCAGGGCAGTGGCGAATCAAGCAGCGAGAATCGCCGCCTGAACGGCGTCGAGTTTCTCCGCTTCATGGAATTGCTGCCGATCCCGTTGATCGCGAGCATCCATGGCGTCTGTCTCGGCGGTGGCCTCGAGCTGGCGCTGTCTTGCGACTACATCATCGCGGCGTCGTCGGCGAAGATCGGTTCGGTGGAGGCTACGCTTGGACTGCATCCATTGCTGGGCGGCATCCAGCGCCAGGTGCAGCGGATCGGTGCACTGCGCGCCAAGGAGATGTCGATGCTGGCGCGTCGCTATGATGCGCCGACCCTGGAAAAGTGGGGTCTGATCAATCTTACCGTTCCGGAAGAATCGCTGGAGAAGGCGACCATGGCGGTGGCCGAGGAATTCGCGCAAGGGCCGACGCTGGCCCACGCGGCGACCAAGGAGCTGGCCTACATCGCTGTCAATGACGGGGTGGCCGCGGCCGACGAAGCTATGGCAAGAGTGCAGGCGCCGATCTGGGCGTCGGAAGATCTGAAAGCCGGCCTTGCCTCGTTCCGTAAGAACGGTCCCGGCCTCGCCAAATTCGCGGGGCGCTGATCATGGGTGGTCCTCTCAGCGGAATTCGCGTCGTCGACTTTTCCCGCGTGCTCGCAGGTCCGCTGTGCGCGCGGACCTTGCAGGACCTCGGCGCCGAGGTCGTCAAGGTGGAGCCACCAAGCCCGGACGTGTCGCGCTTTGCGTTTCCATCCACCGACGGCATGTCGGGCTATTATGCGCAGCAGAACGCCGGCAAGCGCAACGTCAGCATCAATCTGAACGTACCCGGCGCCTATGATCTGGCGCTGAAGCTCTGCGATAGCGCCGATATCGTGGTGGAGAATTTTCGTGCGGGAACGCTCGGCTTCTTCGGCCTTGACTACGCGACCCTGTCGAAGCGAAATCCGCGGTTGATCTACGCGTCGATCACTGGTTACGGCCAGGGTGGCCCCTGGCGCAGCCGGATGGCTTATGCTCCGACCGTGCAGGCCGAGGCCGGCTTTACCGAGAATAGCGTTCGGCACTATGGCGAGGCCTTGACAGAGCCGCGCACGGACAGTCTGTCGCATGCTGACGTCTATGCTGGATTGGAGGCGGTGATCGCCATCCTCGCGGCACTCCACAGTCGGCAGACAACCGGGCAGGGCCAGTATATTGACGTGGCGATGGCTGCGACCTTGCTTGCGGTCAATGAACGTGCGCATGTCGACCTGTCGGATGAGGACATCGGTGCAGAGCCTGCGGTGCTCGGTGCCACTGATTGCTCCTTCTTCACGGGGCCGCGGGGTGAGCATTTCACCGTCGCCACCAGCATTATCGGCAGCCGTACGTTTCCGTCCTGGCTGCGTGCGATGCGGCGCGCCGATCTGATGGACGACCCACGGTTTTCGAGCGCCGCGGCCCGGCGGCTGAATTTCGGCGCGTTGCATCAGATCATCCAGTCCTGGATGCTGACATTCCCGGATATGGCGACGCTCGACGCACAGTTCGACGAGGCGAAGATCGCGATGGGTGAAATCCGCTCGATCAAGGAGCTGACGAAATCGGACTGGAGCGACTACTGGGGAGCAGTCCAGCTCGTTCCGGATCGCAGCGGCGGCGAATACAGATTGCCCGGCCGGCCCTGGCGCTTCTCTGGGGACGAACTGACGCCGATCGGCACGCCGGCTTTCCAGGGCGAACACAACAAGGAGGTATTCCGCGAACTCGGCGTGAGCGAGGCGGAACTGCAAAGGCTCTCTGAGACCGGGGTACTCGTGACGCACCGTCGCGCCCTCGAGCCGGAAGTTGCGGCCAAACCCACGCAGCCGGCTGGGCAGGCGGCCTGACGATCGAAGAAGGGGAGGCGGACCGCACTTCCCTCCTGCTATAAGTGATCGGGAATCACTGGAGCAAGACTGCGAGATACATCGTGAAGCGCTCTCGTTCCACCAACAAGGAATGCTCGATCGCCCGCGCCATGGAGGTGGTCGGCGACCGCTGGTCGATCCTATTGCTGCGGGAAGCCTATTATGGCACCAAGCGGTTCGACGAGTTTCAACATTATCTCGGCGTCGCGCCGAACATTCTTAGCGCGCGGCTGAAAAAATTCGTCGATCTCGGCATGATGACGCGCGGGCCGCTGCCGGAGCATGGCGGACGATACGAATATGTGTTGACCGAGAAGGGCCGCGATTTTTTCCCGACTTATCTCGCGCTCAAGAAATGGGGCGACGACTGGCTGGCGGAGCCGGCCGGACCGCAGGTGGTTTTCAGGGATCGCACGAGCGGGCAGAAGATCGAATATCCCGCCTTGCTGTCAGCGCGCGGCGAGCCGTTGCAGCTTGAAGACGTCGAGATCGTTGCGGGTTCTGGCGCCGTGCCTTTCAATCAAAAGCGATTTGGTGGGCCACTACCGCATGGAAAGGTCAAACCACGACGTATCAGCCAAGTTCTGCGCAAAGCCGCAACCGATAAAGACAAATAGCGTAACCAGCGAACTGGCAGCGAGCAGCTTTCTCCGGAACAGCGTCATTCACGTGACTTCCAATACACCGGTGAATAGCACAATTGCGCTCGGCGACGGTGTCACGACCAAGTTCAATTTCTCCTTCGTCGGCGTGAATGCCGCTTTTATCGAGGTGATCTTCACGGACGTTGCCGGCACCGAGACGGTGCTGACGGGCGGTGCCGGATCCGCGCAGGATCAGATTGTGCTTAGTGCCCCGGCGGTGGGCGCGACCTGGGGCGTTGGCGGCGTCGTACCATATGCGCCGAACGGCGTGCCGATCGCGGCCGGAAACCTCGCTCACGATGGTCCGCACGCTGCCATTGATCCAAGCGGTGCTGACCAAAAAAATGATTCTAGTGGTTATCCATTGGCTACAAGCGGGCCTTCTTGATTGACCATGAGCAAGTGGCGCGCATTGCGCACCAACGTAGCATTGTACCTAGGGATTTTGTTTTGCAATCAAAGGTTTATCATAAAGTGCGACGTAGATCTTACCGAACGTTCAACGCGCGAGGATATAGCAGGTCGTATGCTGGTGTATTGACGTCTTGAAATGGAAGTTAGCCCCTGCTGCGCCTCTTGTTGGCAAGTGATTGATCTCAGGTCCAACTTTTACGGGTTGAGTGCTACACTGACGTGCAACTTGCGTCCTGGTCGGCGCGGAACGCAATGGCGACATGTTGTTTTGAATTTGAGCTCTTCTGGGGATCGGCGAAAGCTGGATAGCGTTATGCCCTCGTTAGCGGAACTGCCGGAACTAGTCGGTTTCTTCAGCTATTCGCGCGAAGATGACGAAGCGTTTAGAGGTGGACTGTCTGGCCTGCGAGAGGGGATACAGCGCGAACTGAGCGCCCAACTGGGCCGCAGCAAGACGACGCTCCGGCTGTGGCAGGATGTTGCGGCGATTGCCCCAGGCAAGCACTGGGAAGCAGAACTCAAGGCCGCCATCGATGGCTCGTTCTTCTTCATTCCCATTATTTCCCCCAGGTCGGTCAACAGCAAACACTGTCAATTTGAATTCCAATCGTTTCTCGCGCGCGAGAAGGCTATCGGTCGGAACGACCTGGTTTTTCCAATTCTTTACATTTCAGTTCCCGCGCTCGAGAACGAAACCAAGTGGCGGAACGACGTTGTCCTCTCAACCATCGGCAATCGTCAGTATGTAGATTGGCGATCATTGCGCCATCTCGATCCTCACACGACTTTTGTTCGAGAGCAGATCGAGCACCTCTGTCAAAAAATCGTCGAAGCGCTGAATGAGCCTTGGGTGTCGCCTGAAGAGCGCCGACGAATGGAAGAGGCTGAAGCTCGGCGGCAGGCTGAGGAGGAGGCAAGGCGGCAGGAGGCGGAGGCGGAGCACCAACGCCAACTCGAAGAAGCCGAAGCTCGGCGGCAGGCTGAGGAAGAGGCAAGGCGGCAAGAGGCGGAGGCGGAGGCGGAACGCCAACGCCAACTCGAAGAAGCCAAAGCTCGGCAGCAAGCTGATGAGGAGGCAAGGCAGCAGGAGGCGGAGCGTCAACGCCAACTCGAAGAAGTCAAAGATCGGGAGCGCACCGAGGAAGAGCGCAAGCGCAAAGAGAAAGCCAAGCGAGTTACCGACGAGCTAGCGCAGGCCATAGCCTGGGAACGCTCTCAAGAAGAGCAAAGACGCCAGACGGCGGAAACAAAGCGGCCCGCGGACGATAAGCAGCGGCGGGTGGAAGGCGAGGCATGGCGAGCAAAAGCCAAACCACTCGCAGGTGAATCGGAGAAACGAGCAAAAACTAGAGGGCTGGCATTCCAGCCTGGCCCGCGTTGGCGTCTGCCAGCAATCGGTGTGGCAATCGTATTAGTGCTGCTATTGATTGGCGGGCTCAGCTACGTTTTGATGCAGTATACGCAGGGCTTACTGCACGAAGCCGAATTAAAGGCGAAGCTGGAAAGAACAGCGAAAGCGACAGCCCAGGAAGCAGAACGGCCTAAAGTTGACGAAAGCAAGCCATCGTCGAGCGAGCAGACGGTGCCCGCCACTTCACCCGGGGGGCGGCCAAAAATTCCAGATCGCCTCGGTCAACCGTCAGACCAAATCTCGCCCGTCGCCCAGCGCGTGGTGCTCTATGACGAAGACCCGTCGGATCCAGCCGGCAAGCGATATGTCGGCTCGGTGATATGGCGTACCGAACCGGTGAAGGCCTCGGGCAACCAGAAGCCCGACATCGCCGTGCGCGCCGACATCGATATCCCTGATCGCAAGTTCAAGATGACGATGGCGTTCCGCCGCAACACCGATTCATCGCTGCCAGCGAGTCATACCGCGGAATTGACTTTCATCCTACCGCAGGACTTCGCCGGTGGCGGTATCAGCAACGTACCAGGCATCCTTATGAAGTCCCAAGAGCAGGCCCGCGGCACACCGTTGGCTGGACTTGCGGTTAAGGTAACCGAAGGCTTCTTCCTGGTCGGCCTCTCCAACGTCGACGACGACCGTTCGCGTAACCTGCAACTCCTGAAGGAGCGCTCCTGGTTTGACGTGCCGCTGGTCTACACCAACCAGCGCCGCGCCATCATCGCGATCGAAAAAGGCGACACCGGCGAACGGGCCTTCACCGAGGCATTCGCGGCCTGGGGACAGTAGCGCTTTTCTACGGCATCATAGCGCAAACGCTACAAGGCTAACTTAGGATACTTTGTGGGACCCAACGCGTCCCAACAGCGCAACGCCGCCCGCTTATAATTCATGTGGTCGGCGCTGGCTCTAGCCCCAAGGAGGAAATGCAAAATCCCTGGCAAACTAGGAGTCAGCACAGACGGCCGAGAGGTTCATCACCCAATCGGACTAGGCGGACCTGCGATTTTACAATCGGGCTGTAACCCATTGATCTATTTGGCCGCGCCGAGAGGGGTTTTTACAGCTAAGTATCTGCAATAACCCACAAAGGAGCTGATTCTTAATCAGCGGCTTTGTCGGTGCATCCGATGAGTGGGCGACGATAATATTCACCGTCACCCAAGACGGCCTAGCGCCATCGAGCGGGTTGAGGTGCGCGAACTTGCGCACGAACGAAAAGAGCACATATCTGGTGCGGTCGTTGCGCTGGGGGCAAGCAGGATCCAGTAAGATGTTGATCTTCTTGGTGGGCCCGGCAGGACGCGAACCTGCAACCAGACCGTTATGAGCGCGTGGCTCGTAGGTGCAATAGCTGCCTCGTGCAATGCAGCAGTCAAAGCAGCACGCTACTGGTTTCTCAGTGGCGGCCAACCCCGATGACCGAATTGCTGAAATGGGGCAAGTCGATTGACTGATAAGGTTTGGTCGCAAATGGAGTCAGTTGAACGACTGATAAGGTTTCTAACAATACCTTATCAATCGATCTGTGCTGCCAGAAACATCGGCGGCAGTCCGTTCAACCGCGAACAGCCGCGCCCGCTGCTACACTGGTACAAGTGGCGGTGACGCCATTGCGCCACTCACGGAGATCACGGGCGCGGATGTCGCATCTGAATCAGCCGTGGAGGTTGCGTAATTGTCCCATCGGGTCAGATCAAACGTGCTCGCAGTGAGAATTCGGAAATAGAGTGCGCTGTTATTGCGCAATGCCTCCCAAGCATAGGATGGCAGGTTATACGTAGCGCCGGTGAAGCGCGACTTGACTTTCGAATCGTTCCAGGAGGCGTAGAAATTGCTGGCGGTTCGTTGTGCCGGATAGCCAAAACAGTTCGGATCGCTCGTAATCTCGAATGCATAATACGCGTTGGTGCCGGGCTTCACGTTGAACGCGGGACCGTTGTTTCTCGAACGATCATAGGTGTTGGGGCCGGTTACCGCGGGTCCTTGCTGGGCGGTCGGCGGCTTCGCCGGTTGGCCCGTCGCCGAGGTTCGTTCATCGACCACGATCGTCAGTGGCTTCGAGTTGGTGAAGACGTCATCGTCGGCTCCGACCGTAAAATAATTCGGTGTCTGTTCTGGCGGCATCAACGCCAGGATCGCTTGATGGAACTGCGGCAGCGACCCCGTGAAATTGCCGCCGTCCCAGATTGACAGAAGCTTCTCGGTAAAGAGCCCGTTGCTCTGGCCGTCTTGCGATTCCTGATTGTCTTGACAGCCGGAGATCAAGATCACCGAAGCGCTGATCTCGCCACGCTTGCGGGTCCATTGCGCAGCTTCGTACATCGGCATGTCGCGCTCGAAGACATCGAGCGCGATGGCCGGAGGAATTGACCGCTTTCGTATCGCTGCAACGTCGGGTGCGGGGCCGCGCGCACGCGTGTTGGCCGCGCGCCCGTAGACGGACTTGAGATTCTGTAATCCCCGGCCCTGTGGGAAAATTGGAATTGCCTTACGTTTCGACTGCGGCCATCGGATGCCGGTCGGGATGAACAGCTCACGAATGACAGTGCCGCTGTGGCAACTATCCGAATAGACCTCGATGCGCACGTTAGCCGCAAACTGGCCCCACAGATTGTAGAGTTCGTGTCCGAGTACCATGCGGTCGTAAGCCACCCAGGTGTCGTCAAGACCGTTGGGCGAGTCTCCGGTCGTGTCCGGGACCTGGCCGCCGTGACCGGAATAGGAAATGACGCAGGTATCTCCGGACTGCAAATTGTACGCAGCCTGTCCGATGGCTCCGAGAATGGCGTCGGCGGTGGCCTCACCATCAAGAAGCTTTTGCGTCGTGAAACCCTGCGACTGGCAAATCGTCTCCATCGCATTGGCATCGTTGATGCAGCCAGCCAGTGTACCAGCCCAGCCGTTGTACTTCGATGCATCGACGCCGTTCAAACCAATATGTAGAGAAAAGCCCTGACTCATAACATTCTCCTTCCTACAGAAGATCAGCGGTAATCCCGATAACGCTGCCCTTGTTGAGGTCCCAACTGCGCCAGCCGGTCGTGACCGTGCCGCTTGCGCGGGTCTCGACCAGCGCAAACTGCAGCGTCTGATGCGCCAGATACTCGTTGATCGGCAGCGTGAATGAAGCGTCGGCAGTGCTGGCTTCGGCCAGACTGACAGTCTCGATGTGGCTGCTTCCCTCGAGGCGTGCCCGGACGGCAAGCGCAGTCAATTGATGGTTGGAAAAGTTGAGCTGATTGATGAACGTCACGGTGCTGGTGACGTCTTCGACGAACACGTCAAGCTCCTCGATCGAGGTCGCGGCGACCGCGGTGGCGTCGGCAAACGCCCGTGTGGTCGCCGGATCGACCTTCGCGGTAACGGTTGTCCCTGGCGCGAGCGTGGTGTTGACGGCGACCACACTGTTTGTTCCGCTTGGTGTCGACATCACCAGGTCGGTGACGTTCATGGCCTGCTGTGTGCGATTCGTGAGTGTCGCGGTGTCACCTTGCAGCGTCACCGTCACCGGACCGGATTCGGGAGGGCCGACCACATTGCTGTCGACGATCAACGCAGCGTTGACGCTGCTGCCGTCCGGCAGCGTGAAGGTAACGCCGCCCTGAATGCCGCTGCGATCGAGCACGGCGGTAAGAAGCGCGGCATTCGCCAACGGCAGGCTGAGGGTAATGGTGATGGCGTCGAGTACGGTGAGTGCTTGCGGCGTGCCCAATTCGGCTGGCAACGCCCACGAATAGCCGGCCGTGGCCGCAACGAACGGGTCCGTTGGATAGACGATCGTTGGAGTGCTGCCGGACGGCGTCAAGGCGACAAGTTTCGCGCCGAGCCGCACCAACGCCCCGGGAGTGACGTCGGGAATCAGTGTCGTGGTCAAGGCGTACCGATTGTTCGCCGGATCGACATCGAGCAGGCCATACAGCATGATCATCGGCCGGAAGGCTTTGCTGCCGCTTCCGTCGCCGAAACGCCCGACCCGGTACGCTGTCGGCGCGACCATGAACCGCCCTGGCTGTTGCAGCGAGCGAAACACGCGAAACGCCGGATCACGCAACGTGGTGACTTCGTCGAACGCTTTCAGCGCGGTTTCGCCAAGCTTCAGGGAATCCTGGCAGCCGATCGCCGTGACAACCCCGGCGTCATTGCGCTGGAGATAGAAGTTCCCGTAGCTGCTGCACGGCAGCGAAGCGTCGGTGGTCTCCTCGCGGACCACCGAACGGGTCACCAGCGTTCGGTGCGGGCTGGTTGTTGCCGGGATGAGATGCGGCTGAATGTCCGCAGGCGGTATTAGCGTGACGCCAAGGTGTGGAACGGCCGGCGTCGCTGGCGCTCGTCCACCAATCGAAGGGCTCTCGCGGTCGAACTGCACTGAACCCGACGGACTCACGATCTTCAGGTCCTGCCTGACCAGCGTTGGCCCGCGCACCTGCGCCGGAAGATCGTTGACGGTGGCCACCCTGGCAATCTGGTGGACGAGGCCGCCTCCGATCACGTGCAATGCCTGGAAGCTGTCAAAGATGTACTGGTAGGAGGTGAAAGCGTAGGAGACGACGACGCGCGGCGGCTCGCCGGTCCCCGGAAATGCCAGCGACGCATAGGTCAGCCGCACCCAATCGTCGAGCAACGCGACGGTGATCGTGATCTGGTCGCCGGCCTGGGACACCGTCCCGGGAAATCGCTGGGATTGACTCTCGTTGCTACCCGCCCGGCGATACGGGATCTGCAGTGCACATGACAGATTCTGCAACGGAACCGGTTGCAGCCTGCGATCCGGATTGGCCGCGGCGGCGGCGACCGTCTCTGGCGTCATCGCAGCCTTGACGGTGAGCCGCACGGTGGCTGTCAGTCCGGTTCTTGCGGTGCCGTCCGAGCCAAGCACCGAGCCGGTTTTAGCCAGCACAAAGGAAAACGCCGCGCTCGCGGCATTGTCGCTGGCCGCGGGCTTCACCAACGTAAAGGTCGGCGCATACCAGCCGGCCTTCGGGTCGAGCGCATCGGGCCACCAATACGCGGCGACATCGGACACCAGCGGGTAGTTCTGGGTGGGCGTCTGGGTATCATCGAGATGTAGCGGCAGCACGTGCATATCGTTGCCGATGAACGTATGCGCGTGCGCATTGAGAACGATGCCTTGGCTCGTGGCGCCGCCCGCGATCAGTGCGGCTGCCGAGGGCTGCGCGACGTGGCTTGGGGTCATCGCGAACGGCAGGGAGGTAAGCCGGTTGTTCATTGCAACAAGTGGCACCGCCGCCGGCGCCGCCCGCAATGCCGTTTCGCCGCCCGGCAGGTTCTTGCGCAACTCCGGCACCCGGTCCGCGGTGCCGTCGGCATTCACGACCACCAGGGACAAATAAAGGCTGCGATCCAGGCCATCGAGAATCCCGCCAAGCACCAGGTCGAGCGACAAGTCGTCAATCGGCGGGCCGTCGACGATCTCGGTCGCAAGTCGAAGCCGCGACGGCCGTCGGTCGAACGCATAGAGCACGTCCAGCGCAGCCTCCGGCGGCAGGGACGTGGCGATGATGCCCTCGACCCGCGTCCCGAACAGATCGGTTCCGGCATAGCGTGCGCGACTGTCGCGCAGGGAGCACCGGCCGGCACGCACGAACAGCTTCCGGCAGGGTGCGTCGAGCCGCGAGGCGAGGGCGGCGATATCCTGTTCGGGGGTATCGAACGCAATTACCAGCGACAGTGAACCGCATGTCACCAGCGGTGCGATGGAAGCGTCGTCGACCGTCGGCATCCGCGACAGCACCAGCGTCAACGCGACCCGCGGGCGGCCGGCGGTGTCGCGCGCGACTCGCGGATTGCCCGAGAGATGGTCGTAACCATCTCTCGTGCGCCGGACCAGGACCGATGCTGGACCAGGCAGATCAAGCCTGCTCCAGCCGGATGTCGTGCTCGGCGCGACGCGTGATCCAAGGGCAGACATGGTGCCCGCCTACGCCGGTTCGAAGCTCGAAAACACAACCTCGTCCTTTGGAGCCGGCGTGCCCTTCGATGCGCCGCCATCTCCGGGTGCCCCTGCCCAGCCGCCCACTTCGCCATAGCCGCCGGAAGCGGGCGCTCCCTTGCCGGCCGGCGGTGCCGTCGGTTTCAACGTACTGGGCGGAGGTACGACATGATCGGTCGAGGGCGGCGGCGTTGCGGGCGCACCCTGCCCATTTGTCGTTGAGGCGATCGCAGACAATGGGACATCCTTCTTTGTGACGTTGGGATCGTCAGGTGTCGGTACTGTCACCATCAGGCCGCCGCTGCCGCCGGTGGAGATGGGAGTGGTCGTCGACCATTCCTGTCCGTGGGTGAACAGCGTACCCTTGACCACGACCCGAACCGAATACTGGAACTTCGGCACGAAGTTCTTCTGCCCGGTGTAAACCAGCCAATAGCGCGGCACATTCTGATCCGCGAACTTGAAGGTGAACTTGACCGGGTCGCGGTCATTGCCGTCGTCGCGCTTGCCGAGCGCCTGCATCGTCACTTCGACGTATTGGGTGTCGTCGGTCAGATTGGCGCCAAGCAGGATCGGCCCGACCGAGAGTGTGCCAGCCTCTTCGACGCGGATTTCGACGGCGATTGTGTTGTCGGGCGTTCCGAGGGGGTTTGGATCGAGGTCGACGATGTCTTTCTCGACCTGCACGCGTGCGTAGGGATTCTCGAATTCGCTCGGCGGCTCGGTAAAGTGAATCTGCCGCTTCAGGAACATCTTGTCCGGCTCCCAGCCCGCCGGCGGATGGGCAACGTCGCTCTTCTGCTTCATGAATGTCGCGGTATCGAAATGAGCGTCCGGCCCGTCGGACGGACTGAAGACGTGTCCATCCCATTGCAGGGCGCCGTCAGCGTTGGGGTAACCAACTTGACAGGACAGGAATGCGATGGGCTCGCCCACCCATTTCTGCGTCGGGTCCGGCCAGTTCACCACCGGCTTGAAGACGCGCGCGACCTTGCGGTCCCAGTCGCCGATATCGACCGTAAGGAAATATACTTTGTCCTTGGCGGGATTGGCCCGGATTTCGTCCGCCACGCCGTCGAGCGTGCCGCCGACTTGATAATTCTGCAGGTAGGCGATCTCCTTGGTCTCGTGATACTCTAAGTCGAGGTTGGTGCGCTGCTCGCGCAATTTGAACGCGGCGCCGCCGCCGAAGCCGAGAAAGCCGCCGCTGGCTTGTGCCGGCTGTTCGTTGAACGGCGCCGGGTCAAAGATCACCTGCTTCGCCAGATCCATAAACTTCTGGAAGATAAGGTCGCTTCGCTTGTCCATGTATTCCTGCAGCTTATCCGCTCCAGGCAGTGACTGGTCGACGAATGTATGGACCTCGATGTCGCCGGATTCGCGGAGGCTGTCGTATTGGGCTTGAATGTCAGCACTCCAGAACAGACCGCCGGCGTGCGCGGCGCCCGAGAAGTGATCCTGAATTCTTGACCAATGACCGGTGATATCGATCGTCATCAACGGACTGACCACCCGGACCATCATGTTCTGCGTCACGTTCATCACGCCGGTGCCGAGATTATGAAAGCCGCTATAAGCGACTGCCGCCGGAATACTGCCGAGCAGGGCGCTGTAAGCCTTCTCTGCGCCCGGATCGATGGTGCCGGGGCCTTGCCCTGACAGCTTCACGAACATCGGGTCAATGTTGGTGCCACGATAGCTCTGCGGCACCGTGCGGGGCATAGCTCCCGCTGGTAGATAGGAGCGGCTGAGCCCGATCGTCGGTGGCGCTCCTGCGATTGGGCTCTTGCTCGACATCACGGCCGGAATGCCGCGGCTGTCGCCCGGCAAGGTATTGGAGAGCACGCACTGATTGCTGACGATGGGAATGAAAGTGAACCAAGGCTTTTGATTCGAGGTGTATCGCCACAACGGATTGTCGTGACCGCGAACCTGATCGATCAGCGCCGCATGGGCATCGGCCAACACGTTGTCCGGCGGTGCAGCGGTCGTCGCAAAATTGATCAGCCCGCCTGCCACCTCGTTGTCGGAGCTGGTTTCGCCCACAGTTGTGCCGCTCGATCGCACGCCGGCGAAGTGGATCATGCTGAACTTGTAGTCTCCGTTGGGCTTTCGCGCGAGATTGACCTGCTCGGGTAGCCAGTAATACACAGGCGCTTGTCCGGCTGCCTGCAGCTGCTGGTTGTGCGCATCAACCCAATAGCTGATACGCCACCCAGATTTCGTCACGACCTGATTGCCGACTGCGAAAAGTGGTCCAACTGGCGTTACCATAATATGCTCCGCTTGGTTGCGGCGAGCGACGGCTACCAGAGAGAGGTGTCTAAACCGCCTCGCCGTATGGAATGTGCCTGGTGCTTCCCAGAAGGGCAGTACTTATGAGATGTGGTTTACGCTTGGTCTCTCAGCGCTGCGAAGACGCGACAGTCCGGTCGAAATTGCAGTAAGCACCACGAGAACGTTCAAGAAGTTCTTAGGGTCGACAATTGCGATGCGCAGCTTGGCGCCATCATCAACAAGCAACGGAAACAATAGAAGTATTGATTGAGTTGTTAGTCTTGCATATCTCCCTCAAGCCAATACTGGCTTTCGGAATGGATGAGACTTTTTACAAGTTCTTGATCCTTGCCCCAGCATGCTAGACCCGCTGTGGTCGTTCAGTTGTGATATCATTCACCGATTTGGCGACGATCTGAGGAACTGGTAAACAGTTCCTGCTTCTATTCGTTTCACTTCGCCAAGCATGGTACTTACATTTGAATTTTCTCTTGAGCTAAATCTGCTGAGCGAGAAACGCAAGTTGGCCGGCCGCTGGATCATCACGACGGTTTCGATCAATGGCGACTTCTGATCCAGCTCAGACATTTTCTGGAGACGAACCTGAACTCTGCTGTTGGGCTGCAAACATTCGTTGTCAGGTCGAATTGAGCCCGTTCGTTCCTGACAAGGGAAGGAAGAAAACGAAATCGGTTCGGAGACTGATAAGAGAATTGCACATACCTTATCAGTCTCACGAGAAGCTCGATATTGGGCAGCAGATCCCAAGGCGGCAGATGAGTCGGGGCGTACACGGAGCGCCTGCAGAGCCGTGGTTATCAAGTTGATAGGCGTACCCACTAAGATCGATCGTTGCGAAAGTGCTGCGGAGTATGCGGATGCCAACCGCCGGCTGGACCGACCAGTGTCAGCACGCGCCTGGGCGACGTTGAACGATCGTTGTCGGCGTGAACGCGTAAACCGCATGGCCATCCTGGTTGTACATCGTCCATTTCATATTCACTGTGCCCTGCGGCTTGCTCTTCGACGGCGCGAGGCTTTCGACCTCACCTTCCAGATGCAGGACATCGCCGGGACGCACCGGGGCCAGCCAACGTACCCCACCTCCGATCCCGATGATTGGATGATCGCCGAACGGGCGACTTTCGACCAACAACCGCATCGCAATTGCGGCGGTGTGCCATCCGGATGCCGCAAGGCCCTTGAAGAAGGTCTTGGCGGCGGCTTCTTCATCCAGATGCATCGGTTGTGGATCGAATTCTGCTGCAAAGCGCTTGATGTCTGGCGCGGTGATCTGGGCCTCGCCAGTCTTGAATTGCATCCCGACAGCGAGATCGTCAAACCATTCGATCATGGTTGAGCCTCCTCCTTCCAATTGCCGACCTTGGCCGCTCCCGCGCATGTCGGGCGAACGTTGCACGAGCGTAACGCGGCAGTTTCGATTCATCCGCTTGCACATCCAATGCACGACTTACCTGATGTGCTGCCCAGACGGCGCCTTTCGAGGTACCTCCGAGACGCACTGGAATGTCTGCTATTCTTCCGAACCGCGCGTCCAAATCTCTTCGAAAGCAAATCGTCTATCTCTCGAATATATTCCCAGCGCCTTCATTCCGGTGAAGGAAATTAGCGGACGATCGTACCCTAATTCCTCTCTCAAAACTGATCGCTGCCCAGACGGGACCTCGTCGAAGGCACTTGCCAACTCATAGTTGCCGATCGGATCGCTTACGGAGGAAATCGATCGGAACAGGACCGCGCCTGTTGTTGCTATGGCCGCATTGTCCTCGCCACTCTGAACCCAAGTGTATCGAACTGAACCTTCCTGCGACGTTTGAACCGGATAGGTGCGCGGATGAGTTCGATCTCGTTGTGCCAAGACCCTCCTCGAATGACGCGGTAGGTCGCGTCACCGCCTTCGAGCCATGCTGAGCCATCCGCCGGCGCGCCGCCGTAACTGTCGTGCCAAATATCTTCCACCCATTCCCAGACATTGCCTTCCATGTCGTGGATGCCAAAGGCGTTCGGTCGAAATGATCCAACTACGGCGGCTTGCAGTGACCAACCGCCGCCGCATCCGTTGCAGTTGGCGTTCCCAGTTCCGGGCTGATCTCCCCATGCGCAGCGCGTATTTGAACCGGCGCGCGCCGCGTACTCCCATTCGGCTTCTGTTAAAAGGCGATACTCTTTCTTGTGACACTCGAGAGCCAAGCCACGTACAGCTTGGCATCGTTCCAACTCACGTTGATCACGGGCATGCTTCCTCGGCCCCACGCGTCCTGGGCTCGTGAGCACGCTGCAGCTGCACGCAAGCATCCCATTGATCAAAGGTTATCTCATACTTGGAAACTGCAAACCGCTCGGCGATCGAGACTTCGTGCTGAGTACCTTCGCCAGCAGTCCGATCTACGTCAGTCTCCGACGAGCCCATCGTGAATTGGCCCGTGGGGACTGCCACCATAAGGGGACAAGTAACTTGGCACTCTCTGAACTCAGAACCGCGGGGGTCGGCTGCGCGCTCCTTCGCCACGGTGAGCAACGAAGCCAACGGTCGCCCCCTTCCTGCTTCCGCCGAAGCCTCCGTCTCGACCGAGCTGTAGGTCTCAAAGCAGAGGAGAACGGACAGGACGCAAGAAGACGCCTTCTGGATGCTCGTTCTCGAAGCCAGGCTATGGACAGCTTGCGAGGAAAGTTCAGCTCCGAACATGATCGTACTTGATAGCCGGCTTTGGGAGCTTTGCTCCGGAGCGCGGCGAGCTGTGGCTTGATGAAGCCCGGCATTTCTGGGGAGTTCGCACGCTTAACCATACGCAACTCGAAAATAGCTAAAGCAAATTAAGGTCCGTATAGTCAGCCTTATTTAGGTGGTCTTATGCTGGACGATGAATTTAATAAACAGCGGGCAATTTTGGTCCGCGACCTCGCTGATCGCGCGGATGATCCCTTCATCAAGCAGCGGCTGCTGGCGCTTGTTGCTCGCTATGAGGGGCCGGCTGCGGCCAAGCCTGTGACGCCTGTGTTCATAGGCAAGCAACGTGTTTCTGAAAACGGGCGCCGCTGATCGGGGTTTGTCGATTTGCCTAGGCAAGCTCTGGGAGGTCCGCATTGCCCTCAAACGCAGACATCAAATATGCCTGAGTAAATGTCTGTTTGGGCCAATAAGCGACATCGGCGGGTGAGAGAAATGAAAGAGGCCCACCGACTGAGGGGGCCTCGGCCTAAGGATCTTAAGCGCCTGGACCGCGCTGGCTCTGCTCGCCCTGGCAACAGGGTCTTTATTTTGTGGTCTGCGGATATATATCCGGACTAGATTTTAACACCTCATTGTTTGTTGATCACTGACGCTGCGGGACGCGCTGATGTAATCGGATCAGCGTGCCGATGGACAAGCTTCCAGGCGCCGCTCTCCAAGCGAAACAGACTGGTCACACGGAGTGCAAGAGGGACGGTTTCACTCGCGCCGCCGACTTTGGCGCGCCCCCGCTCCACTTCGACCACGCACGCAAGATCACCAGACACGTACTTCGCTACGAGTTCAAGACCTGTGACCTCTCCATCACGGTAATTCGAAGCGGCGGCTGTTACTGTTTCCTCAACCTTGCTTCGGCCGCGAACGAACGGTCCAAAAGGATTGCCCAGAGTTACGTCATCCTGATTAGAGAACAGAGCTTTGTACAAGCTGGGGTCGCCCTTCAAAATTGCTCCTAAAGCCGCGTGGCTTTGTTGGATCGCACTATCGACTTCTTGCGCATTTATTCCACCAAGTGGAGCGGCACTAAATACAGCGCCCGCGAGCATTGATACTGCTATCACATAACGGTTTGTCACGAGGATCCTCCCATAGACTTGCCGATGATCTGGATAGAAATAGTATCATTGACTTGAAGCCACTCACAGGGTGGTTCGGCCGTGCTTCCAATCCTGCCAGCGAGGGAAGCTGGCTGGGGAAGTTGAGAAGAATTGGCCCGCGATGTCTCAGTTGGGGCAATCTCGACATTCTTTCCAATGGCAAGCCACGTCCGATCTGTCCCCAACTTCAGACATACCGCTCCACTGCGCCAACCGACGCGATGGGCCAAGATCAGTCGTCCGCACGCCACTTTCTACCGACCCCTACTAGGCCGACCGCGTTTCGGTTATGCTCGGGATCAAGCCAACCGGGAGGTAAGAAAGCCATGATGCGACGGTTTCTCTCGCGACGGGCCACGCTTGCGGCGGTAATAGAGTGTTCGTTCCTGTTAGTTCTTGGAGCTGCAGCACCCCCCGCCCATGCCGCCGAAGTCAAGGTTATGAGCACGGTCGCGCTCACCCCTACACTCGACGAGCTCACGCCGAGGTACGGGAGCAGCAGCAGCAACAAGCTAATGGTCGTCTACAGCACGATTGCGGATCTGAAGAAGCGGATCGAGGCGGGCGAAACCGCAGATGTGATGATCCTGTCGCGCCCTGTCCTCGAGGGTCTGCAGAGTCAGGGCAAGGTTGCCCCGGGTAGCATCGTCAACGTGGGGAGCTCTTATGTCGCCATCGGGGTACGTACGGGTGCGCCCAAGCCGGATATCAGCACGGCGGAGAAACTGAAGAGTGCGCTTCTTGCCGCCCAATCGATCTCCTACGCTGATCCAGCGAAGGGCGGTGCTAGTGGCGTCTATTTCGCCAAGGTCATCGATCGTCTCGGCATCGCCGATCAGGTGAAATCGAAGACCGTCCTGGTGCCGGGTGCTCAAGCGGGCGAACTCGTCGCGAAGGGCGAGGTCGAAATGGGGATCGCACAGGCCTCGGAAATTGCCGCGGTGCCGGGGGCTCAGGTGGTCGGCCCTCTGCCCGGTGATTTGAACAGTGCGATAGTCTTCGCGGTCGGCATCGGAGCCGAGAGCAAGGATCCGGCAGCGGCCAAATCGCTGATCGAGCGCCTCACCAGTCCGACCAGCGCTGCGGTGCTCAAGTCCAAGGGCATGGATCCGGCCTAGACCCGTTCTCGCTTCGCTTGGGGTCAACGAGAACAGAACCGCTTCACGGTAACCCGACAGTCCGAGACTACGACGACTGCCGCAGGTCCGGAATGGGGTCATCCCGCGTCGGTTCAGCCCCGCCGCGATGACTTCCGGTCAACCCTGGTGAGCCGACATCTTCCGCGCCGGTCGGCACGTCTCAAGAGGGCCACAAGCGATCCTCAGCCTCAGCTTGTGAGCAGAAGGGGAATATGATAACCCTCGCAGCTCGGGCCTTCGACAACCGCCCGACAAGCTCTCGAGCCAAGCGTTGTTTCGCTCCACTACGGAGGTGAAACATGTCTTGCAGCAACATAGCGCGAGCTTCATCCGATACGTCCCACGCAGCTTTACCCGCTTTTCCGGATATTAGATGGTTCTGGCAATTTCCGCTCGCGCAGTTGGCCCGAATAGCACTGTGGTTAGAGCGACGCCACCAATACAGCGAGCTTCTCGAATTAGACGATCGGCTGCTCAAAGACATTGGCGTATCAAGGACGGACGCTGAAGAAGCACGAAGGTCGTCCTGGTATTTAGACGCTTGGCGCGATAGCCGATGAGTGTCCATCATCCTCATTGGTTGGCCGCGGAAGAAACCGGCGCGCGGCCCATCCACTGAGGGCGGCCTGCGCGGTCTCAGCCACGTCACGGTAGAAGTCGAAATCTTCCCCAGAGCGGCTAAAAGATCAGGACAGCACCCGAAACCAGCAGTAACGCCAGCACGATTTTGCGGAACGTGGCCTCGTTGATCCGACCGTAGAGCTTGGGGCCGAGCCACGTTCCTGCAAACAGCGCAGGCAGCCCGATCAAAAACAGTTTGAAAGTGTCCCGCGCGACAGCCCCTTTCGCGCCGATCCACAGAGTGGTCATCAGGAAAACCGTCACCGCGACCGGCTGGAAGACCGTGCGTTGCGCGTCCTTCGACCAACCACGCAGGCCGCACCAGATGGTGACTAGGATTCCCGCCAATCCTGTTATGCCGCCCAGCACGCCGTTGAGAAAACCAGCGCCGGCGTCGGCTGCAGCGGCGCCCTTCACAGGGGCGATCGTGGGGCGAAACCACGCGTAAAGACTGTATGCGACGAGGAAGGCGCCGATTATGCCCCACTCGGAATCCTAACGGCGCAATGAAGCGGAATTGGCGATACACGCCCTAGTCAGACGCCTCCCGTTTGCTCTTCACCCATTTTGCGTTCAGCTCATGCAAGTCGGAATACGTATACTTGTTCCTGTCCGCTTTGCGAGGAATTCGAGCACCGGCTTTGCGTCACTGTAATTATTGGTGAGCGTATCACCCCAATATGAATAGCAGACCTCCGGGTCCAAGACTTCTTCACGAATGCCGACGGCGACCAGTTCGTGAACGTTCAGATACTTTCGTATTGAGAGATAGTGCTTGCGCGTCTGCTCGTCTGAGCTGGTGCAGAAGGTTTCTGCATTAGACGCCGCCTTCAGCGCCGCGATGCCATTGTGGAAGTAGTCATACGCTGTCAGCATCTTTTCGTCTGTTTCCGTTTTGAGAAACAGATCGAACGCCGCGCGACGACGTGCGATGCTTCGCTGGGATTGAATTGAGTGAAACGCTAATAGTCCGGCGGCCGCCGCAATGAACGCGGTCACCCACTGCGGAACGCTTCCGTAGTCTAGAGCCATCATACCTCCAATATTTCTGGCAGCACCTCAAACTGTGCACTCCAGTCCGACCCCTTCATTGCGCAGACGAAGGGATCGCACAAGGTGTGGCGTATCTGGCCCGCACGCCTACCGGGTTTCGGCAACGATGATGAACGGAGCGACAGCACCGTAGTCATACGGCTGCGCGACGGCATGCTGTGGCGCTAACCTCGTCACCTCCTTCCGCCAAGGTGGTCTCCAAAGCGCGTGCCTAAGCAGGACGCTGAACATTACTGTCAGAAAGCCGCTGAATGTGACAGCGAGGCGGCCAAGGCCACGACTCCGAGCGCGAAAGAAGCCTGGTTGCAGGCAGCCGAGGAGTGGAGAAAACTTGCACAAGCGGCAGAGGAGAAAGCGCGCCGGTCTTAGAGGCCAGCAAGTCTGCCATCCCTCTTGGGATCGCTCAGTTTGCGAATGTAATAGCGTTGGCTCTGAACCGCCTGCCTGATCTCATCGCTGACCCTGATGACCCTCTTCTTGCTCTTGCGCCATTTGCCTTGGGCACCAATGACCGGCATCGGAAATCCCCTTTTCACAACGAGCAGATCACGCCTGACGTTCAAATACACTTCGACCATATAGTTCCCCAATGCCTGAAGTATGGTGGTTAGATCAAAGCGCCGTTGCGACGAAGTTCGAGGGAGAGATGGCATCGACGAACTGACGCGTGTAGAAATCGACCTTGCGAGCCGTGCCTTCATCCATGCCCTTGATGTCCCTGACAGTCGAAAGGATCGACTTGGCGGCAACGAGATAGCTCTCCTTGACGTAGTTGAAGACCGCGTTCTCGGTCCAATCCGGGTGTTTGAATCGCTTGTCCGACGGCTTTTCGGGTTCGGAAGGACGAGTTGTCCATATGCGCTCCGCGGTTTTCTGCCAAAGCGCGACGCTCTCGTTGAAGCGGTCGATCTGGGCCTTCGCGGCCGGGGTAGGGTCGGACATCATGCTCGTCATGAGGTCGATGAAGTCGAATCCGAGCGTCGAGGTGTCTCCCCTGCCGATCCTGGCGGCGTCGGTCTGGCTCACGGCAAAGCGCTGCATGAGCGATTGGCTCTGCTTCGCTATCGCGTGCAATTGGCCTGCGATGACGAGGGGGTTCCAAGTCGGTGGTTGTGTCGATCGATCTGCCATGGCTCCCTCCCTTGGCGTTTTTCGAAAGACTAACACCGGGAAATCTAAGACAACGAGGCAATCAGGATCCATCGATCGCAATATGCTCTCCTGGGCGGCGCGCCATTGTCTGCGCGGATCCGGGTTTGCGTCGCACGAAGGAGACGAACGCGTGGAGCACTTACGCCGCCGCTCTCCAGGGAAAGGCCTAGCGCGCGAGGCGGCTGGGCATTCTGTCTCCCTGCCGTGGTAGTGCGCGTCTCCAAGCCATCTGGTCTGAATAAAGGTATGAAAATCCGGCGACCGCGCCTGACATCTTTCTCCAATGAGCCAAACCTCGCCCCGCAAGCGGGGCGAGGTGGTGAGGCTCAGGTGCCCTCGAACTTGAACGATACGTTGAGCTTGGCGCGATAGGCTTCTACTTTTCCCTTTTCATCCAGTTGCATATCGAGTTTGACGACCTCGGCAACGCGGAGATCTCGCAGAGATTTTGCAGCTTGCTCGACCGCATTCGTGGCGGCCTTTTCCCAGGAGTCGTTGCTGGTACCGATCAGCTCTATGACCTTGTAGACGCTCTCAGGCATGTCGTCCTCCCGTTCAGTGTGAAGCAGGGAGCAGGTGCACCCTGCCGTTGTCGAGCCTAGCATCAAGATATCGGCGACGATACGACCCACATGACTTCAGGGACGTCGTCCGGAGCCGAGAAGGGGCGGACACCGGCCTGTCGAGAACGTCCGATCAACGTCCGTACGAGGCGTCGATCGTGCTTGACGCCAGAGGCACACCGGATGTTTTCGTCTCTCTCGGAGGCGCAATATGATGAAGTCTCTGAGTGCCTCGATATCGCAGGGCTTGCGCAGCCTATTGCAAGTCGAATAACGACAGCCTTGCGATCCCGATAGTTCGTCACATGTGCCACAAGAGCATGCTCCGAATGGGCTATGCTTTCGTGCTGTCGCCGCGCTCTGGAATGTTGAGTGTCAACATCGCATATTCAGCGGCATGACGATCAAGACGCCTCACTTTCAGCCCGAAAAGACAAGGAATGGTCGCTGGTTTGTGGCGGTACTGGCAATGGACCGGATTCTCGCATCGGAGACTTCGATACGGAAGCCGATGCGGAGCGTTGGATCGCCACCAAGGCGAAATATTGGCCGGGTAAAGAGGGCTGAGACGCTGGCTCCCGGAATTCTGGAGACCATTACCTTCTCGGCCGCGGACGAACAGATGCGACCCTGACTCAAATGGGTCAGACGCAAACGAATGGCTGCGTTGCAGCGCGAAGCTGGGGTAGGCTCATTTACGTTTCTGTTTCGTCGGCTGCGACGAGATTGCCTGATCCTTGTCGAAAACGTCGTCAACAAACGCGGCGCCGCCGCGGCAAGGGCCGATCAAATCGACGGACGGCGTCGTGAAGCGTACGGGTGCTCAATCACGTGACGCGATCGCGAATCCTCGCTTGATCGCGATTTGAAAAGCAGTCTTGGGATCATTCACCACGTTGTCAGCCGCGCTAAAGCCCGGCGACCGACCGCCAATCGAAGCCAGTCATAGGCCTGCGCCAGCAGAGTAGCGTTGTAGGTACGCCGTTCGAACCTGCGTCGACAACGCCTCCAAAAGTGCTCCGATCAGAACGGCCATATGTAACATCTCAAGGGTGCTCCACGAGTTGCCATGACACGATTGATCTAAGTCGGACGCGCTCGATCCTCCACTCGTCACCGGCATTGCGAACAACGAGCGCAGAGTAATCAGGGAAAGGCGCCCGGCATGGGCGCCAGATTGCCGACGTACCGGTTGACGACCCGAAACAGGTTCAGGATCGCGGCTTGGTTCGTCGTGACCCTGTATAGATTGCACATCTTCGCTCAAACATGCGGCTTTCCGCTTTGTCGTCGAGTACTTTGTCGGCTGTGCGGCCTTCGGCCAATGCTTGCACGGCCTCGACGACTCGTCGACGCGCCTCTCTTTCTTTGATCGAGCGATATGCTCCCAGCAGTCGGAATATTTCTGCGGCGTCTCGGGCGAACTGTTCCTTCGACAAAATAAAGCCCCGAGACTCAACGCCGAATGCATGCTGTCGAGTGGCGGCTCCATCGATCGTACTCGCCGCATATCCCCTGAGCACGAGCGGTAGCCGCGACAGTGAAGGCAACTAAACTCACACTGATACCAAGCATTGAGCGCACCATGCTTCGTGTTCCCTGCAATTACTTTCTACAGAATCGAAATAGTATGGGAGCCGCAAGCGGCGCCGCATGGGCAAAGGTAGTAGCGTGCCGGCAGCAATTGAGTATCTCAGTAGACGAACTTCGGAAAGGTCGTAACGTTGAGGATGGAGGCTTGCCGCCGGTACAGCCTCCAAAGCCCCGGGAGCCCCAGCTCCCCCTGAGCTAGGGCTTGCTATGTCACTTACAGCCGCATTTTCAAGTAAGATGGACAGCGTCGAGTACAGCCCCATAAGTTCAGCGATAATTGCCTTCGCCGTCGGCCTGGGCGCTCTTCTGTTGGGATGAAGTGAGGTCGCGGCTTTTTGTCCGGATTGTCGAAACTTCCGCAGATGCTTTGCGTCGGATCAAAAGTCCTGTGCAGCCGACGATCACTAGCAGTGCCCCGGCGATCAGCAGCCAATGCGGCAATTGCAATGACAGCAACAAGTCCTTTGCCATCTTTCACTCCAGGACGTCGTACTCGAATGCCACGCCCTCGGGGTCGTTTTCTTCGAACCATTTTTCAGCGGCCTCGATTGTCGCGAAGACCTTGATGTGGTCCTCGTCGCCGACCTTCTTAGCGGTGTCTGTGTGGATCCAAACAGTGTTCATCGCATCAGCTCGAAGAGTTCTTTGACCTCGCTTAACCGTAACTTGATGCCCGCCGGCATATGCTCGAGGCAGCCTATGCCTGGTGCCGACGGCGATCCAGTCGCGCCGGCTGCCATCCTGCTCGGCGTGACACGCGCGCAGGTCCGCGGCAAACTGGCGCGCGACTCCTGGTGGAATATCGATCGGCTTTCGCGTGATGCGCATGGCCCAAAGCTAACGCACAACAACGCCGCCAAGCTTAAAATACTCGCTGGCGGCGCTGGTCTCGCCCCGGGACAAAATCCCGACATGTAGGAGTCAGCACGAAGCGTGCCATCGTTCATGTCTCAAACGGATTACTACCGTCGGAGTATGCGGAGGCAGCTTATGCGAACAGATGATCTGTCACGGGTTCTTCCCCACGACTCATAAATTTCAACATCCCGATCGCGAAACGCTCTTCTGATAAGCGCCGTTCGATGAAGTGTGTCTCGACGTCGCTAAGTTTGGTGCGCAGCAAGCCTTGGTAACGCTCAATGTTTTGCTCGTGCACGCGCAACATTGCAATCTTTCGGTCTTCCATATACGCCCCCTGTGTCTTGGAGGCGCTTTCGCGCCGGTACCGTGATCACTTACATGTAAGAATCGACACCACGATGACTGTCACCTCGCGGCGACCGTCAAATTCGGAGTATGTGTACATCGGGGATTTTCACGAAAACAGTAATGCAGCCGATAGAGGCTCCGCAACTAAATTAATTGTAGCAGCACTATTCTTTTGAAAGAGGCTGCCAGCAGCGTATCTGCCCGGACTGCAATGGAACGGGCTCCCAACCGGTTACGCAGCAGGCAAAGCCGGGCCACAAAATCTATCCAGCTCGAATGCAAGACCTGTGATGGCAAGGGCAGGATCACAGAGGACAACTGAGGCGGGCCTTGCTTCTGACCCAGCACTTTACCGGTCTTGCAGTTGACAAAGTGGCTTAGGCCGCAGCCTTCGCATTCGACCTGTTGATAATCGTCGCGGGTTTCGCGCGCATTCGGCACCTCTTCCATCCGGCACTGAGCGTTCAGGCCGGAGGTCGGGCACTACCGTGCTCGCCGGTCTTGGCCTGATTTATGCTTCGAGATAGCCGACATGGAGGAAGCGCAATGAGGCGGGACCTTTTGGCTATCTGCGGCGGAATACTCGTGACCGGCGCTATCGCTTGGACCTTTTGGGGCAATCCGGTGAACGTGCCGCATATGCACGGGCTCCAGACGATGGCGGCGGATCGAGACTTGAGATTCGTCTCCCAGCGAAGTCCATATATGCGGGACGAGCGTTAGAGCCGTCATCGCTCTCCCGGCGACCAAGTCGACGGCAGGTGGATGGCCGAAATCCTGTTGGTTCGCAATGCCACCAGGTGGGGACTGCACTTGAACGGATGGCCTTGCCGGCACGAGCATTCCTGGCATCGCATGTAGCGCTCGGGCTCGTGGATCGGCGTCCACTTTGGACGCCGCACGATATCCAGTGCGACCGTCTGATGGGTCTCGCAGCCGAGGCACTTCACCTCGGGGCAGCGATAGCCGGCGTTTAAGGCGTGCCCGAGTGCAGGTGAGGGATGGGCTGGCCCTTGGAACGCAAGCATGCGGGCGTTCCACGCCTGGCAGGTTACGGCGTCGGCATCCAGACGCGCTTCCTTGGCCCGCTCGGCCAGATGCCGGACGGTGACGCTGAACGTGTACTCCCGAGATTTCGAGCCCATGCGATCAGAAAGCAGGACTCTAAACTGCGCAGCAAATTGTCAATTGGTTGAGGTGCGGAACGGGGCGGCCCTACTACGCATCGCGGCTGTGGATCGAGGCGGCTAAGTTTGGCCGAAACCGCCCGCAAGCTGAGCGAGCCATCTAGGGCGATCCGCGTGATGAGCCTTGGTGATGTCGTCCGGCAACGTCGTCGCCGGGGCTCTCACGAGCCTTCAATGGGTGTGGATCGCGTCGTAAGCGTGAGCGCCAAAGATGACGGTGCTTACAAACAGCAGACTGATGATCGCGATTTCCATCATGAAACTTCCCCTTATCATTTTGGGGGTGTTATCAACGAGTGTTTCCGGGCGGTTTCGCCAGGTGGTGAAAACGGTTTCGCGGGCCGCGGGCCTGACGCGTCGCTAAGCGCAGGCGATCGGCTGTACCGGGCCTTGTAAGGCGAGCATGCTATCGGAAACTCATCCGCGCTTGGCGTCCAGCACATCCAAGTGGACTTTCTCTATGATGAAGAGCTATCCCCGTCGTTCTGCCAGAGGTTAGAGAAAACAGTGGGCCTCCTTCTGAAAGGCGGACCGAATGAACAGGAAGTTGTCGCGCGACGAAACCGTTCCACCTTGCTACAATTCGTGCCGCGATCGCGCTTGACGGCTTTGGTTTCGGCGCAGTGTGGAACACCTTACTCGCTTGGTAGTATCGACGCGGTATCTGAGGTGCGCTTTTCACCCGGGTGCTTCAGCCGCTCAAATTCATCGTCGCTGATGTCCGTTTGACCGACCAGGACACTGCAGCGGAGACGCTTGACCAGGTAACTGCCCACAGACCCGAACCACCATCGGGCCAGTGGCCCTTGCGGGCGATGTCCAACGACGACGAGTTGCGCTCCCATTTCCTCAGCGACATCTGCAATTGTATGCCCGGGATCTCCCGTTTCCAATCTTGCGGTAGGTGAAAAACCCAACGCTTTGAGACGCTCCACGCCCTCCGCAAGGATGGCTCTGTAATTTGCCGTTTGTTCGTCTATCGGAATGGTAAGCCCAGCGTCAGGAGTCACGATGGAAGGTAGCTCTACAACAGCAAGCAGAAAAACCTCGGCTCGGCAGAGCTGCGCGAGCTTGGCTCCCTCTCGCAACGCCCGCCGTCCTTCGATTGAACCGTCATAAGCGAGAAGAACCTTCCTATACATGAGGCGCTCCCATCGTTTGCCGCGAAGATCAGCCGGTGAAGACTAGCATTAATCGACTAAGACTGATCACAATATTGACCGGGCTGCGTGGCGACAGTCCGAGGTAAGAAGCGCGTGGAGGGTGACCCCAGTAGGGTACACCTTGGTCGCCGTGCTTGGCCAACTTATGAAACGGCGCGACCGTCCCGGACATAGCCCCGAACCTGCTCTTGTAGCCGCCCCGCTGAAGTCGCGAACGCGCACTGCGGTCCAGCCGAGTTCAGCCATCACTTTGGCAAGGTGCCGGTATGCGCCGGCGGTACACTCCCGCTACGGTACCTCCAGGATATCCAACAGGACCTGCGTGCTGATGCGCTCCAGGCCACCGAAGCGATTGTCGCGCGCGCTCAAGCCGCAGACGCACGGGTCCGTGGATCCATGCGCTCCGGTCAGCCCGCGCGGCGCGCGACAAATAGGGGGTAGTAGACGGTACCCACTTTCGCGACATGAATGACCCTGGTCGCGTCGAACCGGGGGCCGTCACAGCAACGCCGAGATCAAACGTCGCGGCTGAATGGCTTCGGCGGGGCACACGCGGCGGCCAGGGTTTGCTTGGGCGGCTTCAGCTATTTTGAGTTCGTTGACAGTCGTGGGCACTTGCCCGGAGTTCATGGGTGAGGCAAGCTCCCCATAGCTGCCGGCTCGGACACTCGGGGAACTGAAAATGAGGATTGTTCCCGCGCTGCTCTCGTCTGTGATCGTTTATGGCTTGCTCGCGATACGGATGGCAACCGCCGCAGACGTTCCTCCCGGTTGGGCCTATACGCCGAACAATCCCGACTACAAGCCTCCCGTCGATGACGGAAAGCCAGTTCGCGTGCCAGACAGCACGGCCGGCTATACCTGGAGCCAGTTGCGTGATCGTTTCATTGCGCCGGTTTGGCACCCCGACGACCATGGCGCGCTGCCAGACATCGTCGCGAATGGCCGCAAACCCGGTGTGTTCGCATGCGGATATTGTCACCGTGCCACCGGGCCTGGTGGTCCGGAAAACGCGGACCTTGCAGGGCTGCCGAAGAGCTACATCATCCAGCAGATGGCCGACTACAAGAGCGGGGCGCGTGGTACAACCCTCCCCGGGCGAATTCCGCCAAAGCTAATGATCGAGCTTTCTAAGCCGATCACTGACGCCGAAATCGAAGCCGCGGCAGCCTACTTTTCGGCCTTACAGCCGCGCAAACGCATCAAGGTGGTCGAGAGCGACACCGCGCCAAAGACCTATGTGGCGGGTCTGCTTTGGGCTGCGGTGGAAACCGGCGAACGCGAGCCGATCGGAGCGCGGATCGTGGAGGTTCCCGACGATCTGCTCCGCTTCGAAAGCCGCGACCCTCGATCGACCTTCACAGCGTATGCACCAATCGGAAGCCTCGCCAAAGGCGAGGCGCTAGTCATGAAAGGTGGGGCGGGCAAAACGATCCAATGCGTGTTGTGCCATGGCGCGGACCTAAAAGGGCTTGGACCGTTGCCAAGCATTGCTGGTCGTTCACCGAGCTACATGTTCAGGCAGCTCTATGACTTCCAGCATGGCGCTCGAACGGGAGAATGGAGCCCGTTGATGGCTCAGGTTGTGGCCAATCTCGACGAGCAGGACCTTCTCGCGATTGTCGCGTACCTCGCATCTCGCGATCCGTGAGCGGGCACGAAACCGCGCCACGCCATCCGGGACAAGGTCATGCTCAGGAGCGTCGGGCCCAACTCCCTGAATGTGCTTTGAGCAGGCATAGGAGGCGCCGGCCGTAGGCGAGCCTGAGGCTCGTGTCGCATCGCTCTCTTCATAGAAGGACGTATGAGGTCCGGTTCGGCACAAACCTGACGTAACCGCTGCCTAGAAGAATGTCCCATGTTGAGGTGAAGAGCGGACATTGTCTTGACCTGAGAGGTCTGCTTATGACGGGGTAGCGAGCCAAAGACCCTTATTGAGAAGCAAACCCTGCGAAAGATCATGACCTTCTTCGAGCGACTCAAGGAAGCAGCATCAGCCGAGTGGCGGGCCTACACCGAGCATCCCTTCACGGAAGGGTTGGCAGACGGTTCGCTCGCCGAAGCGGGGTTTCGCAACTACCTCGTTCAGGACTATCTGTTCCTCATCGAGTTTGCTCGCGCCTACGCGCTCTCCGTCTATAAGTCGCCAAAGCTGGTTGACATGCGCGAGGCGGCTGCCGGCCTCTCGGCTATTCTCGACATCGAGATGAACCTGCATGTGAAGCTCTGCGCTGGCTGGGGCCTGTCACCCAGCGATCTTGAACAAACCCCTCCGGCGATCGAGACGCTGGCCTATACCCGCTACGTGCTCGACGCGGGAATGCGCGGTGATCTGCTGGCACTCAAGGTCGCGCTTGCCCCCTGCGTGATCGGCTACGCAGAGATCGCGACGCGGCTCGCCTCGCGACCCGATGCGCACGCTGCAACGAACCCCTATCGCGTTTGGATCGCCGAGTATGCCGGTGCACCATACCAGGAGGTCGCGGCAAAAGCGCGGGCGCACCTCGAAGGCCTTGCCCATCTCTACGCCACGCCGGCCCGCGAGGCAGAGCTGATCGTGATCTTCAAGGAGGCCACCCGGCTCGAAGCCGATTTCTGGGAAATGGCATGGCGCACTGGTGCGACGTCCGTTCATTAGCGCAGAGCGGGGCGTCCACTTTGATCCCTTTGTGCGCATACCAAAAACCCCTGCGTAACCGATCCGAATAAGCCTGCGAAATCAAATGGCCATCTTATTCGTCGCGCTGATCCGGACCACTCATTATGTACACTGTACACTGCGCCCTGGTACTTCTTCTTCTTCTTCTTCTTCGGTATCCCGGCCTTGCTGTTAACAGTGATTTGGGTCCTGATCTCCAGGCGGTCCGATGCAATAGTCCTCCGAAGTCAATCGAAGAGGTCGCTAACTATGACCCGGCGTTGCGTTGGAATGATCGAATGATCCAGAGGCCGCTGGGTAGCGCTCGCCGGCATAAACAACCCCGGCGTTAGGAGAAAAAATGGCTGTTGTATTCATTGAGGCTCGTCCCAAGGGCAGGGCCAGAAGGAAGTGCTATTGAATATTATGTCGACGAAGACCACGCCGATCACGTGTTGGCAGCCTTCCGCACGCAGCGTGAGGCGATCGACTGGGCAAAGAAAGATGGCCATTCGCCTCATGTCGCGAGGGTGCGGCACTTGAACGACAAGAAGAAGCCTGATCACTGGCGAGCGGTGTAAGCGTTTGCCTGAAGCGCTTGATTGCGAGACAGCGATTTCTGAGATTAATGCGAGGACGTCCGTTGCGTCGCCCCGTCAGGCGACGCGATCGAAATCAACGCCCGGGGCAGAACGACGGGCATTCAGTCGCTTGAGACCAGTGCAACGCCATATTCAAGCGCTCGCTGGAAGACGGATTTCAAGCCTTGATTGGCTAGGATCGCTTCACCCGGCTTGAAGTCGTCAACGACCCGCCATTTAAAGCCGGCGGTCGGGTCGGGCAGCTTTGCAGGATCTAGCGCATAGGCAGTTCGGCCGGGTCCTTCGCCGTAGGCGCCGCGCTCAACGAATTTCTGAAGCCGCTTCATCTGCCCCCCAATCACCAATGAGGACAACCTGTCATGTCGGGAGTAGGGCGGCAACGGCAGTCACGGCGGCCAGCGCTCTTCGGGCCGCTCCGACAATGCTGGCGGGCCTCGCACCGGCCGCGGGGGCGGCGTTGGTCGAGCCGGTGGCCGCGGCAGGCGCGACCGCACTGCCATCGGCCACCACAGCGTCCGCGGCCGCCGCCGAGCGCCCGGAGTTGCTGACCCTGGGCGTCGAACTGGACGCGAAGCAGGCTGCCTACCGGGCCGCTCTGGCGCGTCCGGAGGAGGCTAGGGCGGTCGCTGCCGAACTCTGGCCCAAGCCACCGGCGTCGATCGTGATCACGTCCGCGGCCGATCGGCGCGCCCTATGGCTGCTTCGAGCAGGCGGACGGCTTTGGGCAACCCACGTTCAACGTGCTCAGGTCCGATTGCCTCCGACCGCTCCTTGCCGCGGTCCGTAAAGACCCCGAGGATTGGGGGGGAAGAAGGCTCGGCAACGGCTGGAAGCGGACCTGACCGGGCGCATCGCCCCGGCGCAGGGATACGAGGTCGACTGCGTGAACGCGATCGATGCATCAGGCATCGCCGCCGCAAAGGATGCAGCGCAAGAGCGGGCGCGCGAAATCCACTCGCTGTTATCAAAAATTCGGAAGCATCCACCGCAAACGATGACCGGCGTTCTGATCCTTGCGCGCGCGGTGACGCTCTTCGAAGAGGCACACCGGGGCAACTATGACGGCGGCGAACAGGGGCGGGGTCTGCTCCTCAGCCGAGAGCTTGCCGATGCGGTGCTCCGCGTCGCGTGTGCAACGGCGTAACCCTCACCGGCGGCGGCTTCGGCCGCCGCCCAAGGAACGGGCGCCGCCATTGACTATGAACTATTCGAAGTCACCCCGGCGCGACCGCATCGTTCGAAGAGCAAAGACTAGGACGGTTCACGCTTCGGAGCAGTCGCCGCAGTGCTGTAGGTCTTCGCGAAGGCGGCCGCGTCCTGCGCCGCTCTGATTTCACGAGCGGTCTTCAGTGCCCGACGTAGAAACGGGTCTTCAGTCTCCTTCGTCAAAGTTATCAGCTTATTGCAATTGTGACAGTTGACTTGCAGGCCGTCGCGAATTCGATTGGCCTTCTCTCTGAAGACGCGCGTGCAGGCTGGGCAACGAATTTTGACTTTGTCATCCATCGATTTAGCGCCTGTGTCTGATTAAATCCTAAAAGAATGACGCATCTGAGCCGTCATCCGGCCGATCGCGTCGGTGTATTTGGCTCCTGCGAAATGCTGATCTGCAACGTGCAAGCCCGTGGCCAAAATTGCCGCAATGAGAAGTGTTCGGATCATGAGGTTGGCTGCAGCGCTCGCGGAACGCCGTATACCGGGACGCGCTTATTTTCGTGCTCAACGAGGTCAAGCACGTTCTTGCAGATCGGACACTCGAACGACCTAAGCTGATAGCGTTCCGCAATAGGCGAAAGCCCGATCAACTTCCGTTCTACCTGACAGATAAGACAAACAGCGAGCGGCATGTTGGTCGTCAGTTGTTTCGATAATGCGTTGGTACTTGAAAAATGGTGCGCCGTTCGCTTTGGGCGTCGTTGGCCGTGACCGCAAGGCAGCTCTGCGGCTCCGTGACCCGCCGCGCTGAGAACGTGGCGGGGTCACGTCACAACAAAGTCAGGGCCGCGCAATAGGGGTCCAGACGACCTAACGGTATTTCTGATGCCCTAATAAAGTCTTATACGACGATCAATTCTGCAATTCCGGCGGTGTTGCATCGGTTGTATCGTTTAGCACGGCGCCGTATCAGGGCTCATGCGGGCGTTACACCCTCGTCGGATCAGTACCGATCAGACCTTTCGCCCGTTGCCGTCGCAAAGCTCGCACCGCCGAAGCCAAGGGCGGTCAACTTGCTGTCGTAGGATCGCTCGATCTTAAAGCTGCGCTTGGCTGAACATCTTCCGGTTGCCCTCATAACGATACCGAGACGTCTTCCTTCGTCGCGCCGCGGGCGACGATCTTGAGAGCGTCGTCAGGCAATGGCCGCTGCACCGCCTTTGCCTCATCCCAAGGCCTTAGTGGTCGGAATCGACTCCAGGGACATGTCGCGCTTGTAGTCGGCGATCTCGACGGTCTCGACCTCCTCGATGCGCTTGTCGATGGCCTCTTTCGCGCGATCGTACTTCCAGTTGTTGCTCACGGATTGTTCTTTCGGATCGGATTGCGGCGCCTGGCCGCTGCGAACTTCTTGGTCGGCTTCCAACGGCCACTACCGGAGCCGAAACCTATCGGGCCGGCAGCCGCTCGACCGTCGGTGGGAGGGCCGCGCGCGCGAAGAGCGCCTGTGCCAAGCCGCACGCGCCCCGGGACCGTAAACGCTGCAATTGTCGCCTACTACCAGTCCAGTGCCTTCCGCGACGGTCTCGCCAAAAGCTCACAACAGATGCGCCTAGCAATCTTGAAGCGTTTCCGTGAAGCGCATGGGAAAAGCGAATCGCATTTATGCCCAGAAAGGCACTTCAGGCGATTTTGAGCAAGAAATCCCGGCGGCGGCCTCAAACTGGCGGAAGGCCCTTCGCGGCTTGATCGACCATTGCCTCTCGCTCGATATGCTTGCGGTGGATCCGCTTGCAGGCGTGAAATTGGTCCCGATTAGATCCGACGGGCATCATCCGTGGGAGCAGGAGGAGTGCGGCAAGTTCGAGAGCCACCATCCGATCGGCACGCGCGAACGGTTAGCATATGAACTCCTGTTGCAGGTTGGGCAGTCACGTTGCGACGTCGTAAGGATAGGCAAGCAGCATGTTCGGAACGGAACGCTGTCCCTCAAACGTCAAAAGACCGGCGTGCCGTCCGACGTGCCGGTGATGCCGGAGCAGCAGCAGGCAATTGACGCAATGCTTGCAAATGATCACCTCAATTTCTTGATGACTGCCCAAGGCAAGCCTTTCAGCGCGGCAGGTTTCGGGAATTGGTTTCGGGAAGTTTGCGATGCCATCCATGGTCTCCGTAAGGCCGCTGCAACGCGACTCGCAGATCGCGGCACCACCACAACAGAACTCAAGGCGTGGTTCGGGTGGAGGACAGATAGCGAGGCTGAACGTTACACCCGCAGCGCAGACCGAAAGAATGCCGCCGCTACTCAGGTCAGGAATCAGGCCAACCACCGATTGACCACCGAAACACCGTGAACAAGGGGCGATAAAGGTGGTTAATCGCAACCGAACTTCATTGTTTTCGTTGTTATTTTCGATTGCTACTTACGTTCGGGACGCAGGGGTCGCAGGTTCGAATCCTGCCACTCCGACCATTCTTTCAAGCACTTATAGTTTCTGTGTTTTTTGTGCGCAACGACATGCGCATCGATTTCGGGCGCGGCAGCCATGTCGGTCGATTCGATTCGACGCCGCTCGGAACCTGACGCGCGACGATTGTTGGGCGCGAGGGAAAAGCCGCCTGACGTGATGTTGCGTAGCACGTCACCAAGCACCAGAAGGCCTCCCGTCGGACCTGTCAGCCGATCCTGGCCGACATCAAAGCACGAATAGCCCGTGGCGAGTAGTGCTCAACGTGCCGTCGCAAATGCTGACATCGCGTTTGTCAGGGGTTGCCGACCTCGAAGGCCAGCAGGACGTTGCCGGGCAGGCCGCCCCATTGCGCGTAGCCGGAATTGACATACAGCATGCCGTCGACGACGACCGCGCCGGGGCCGTCCATGGCGCCGCCACGGGCCGGAACACCATTCACCGTGGTGTAGTCGCGCGCGGTGTCGATCTCCCAAAGCAGCCGCGCGTCATCGGTGGCGTAGGCGCGCAAGAAACCGCTCACGCCACCCGAGAAGACGACGCCCGGAATGAGGGTGACCGCTGCGGAGAGGGCGGGACTGCATTGGGGACGATCGCCACAGGCAACCGGCGCCACCTGCATCGCGATTTTCCCGGTCGCAAGATCAAGTCCGAACAGGCCGCCGCCCTCGCTTGAGTTGAGGCGCATCGTGCCGTCCCTCAGAAACCGCACGTCGGAATTGGCGACATAGATTCGCTCCAGGTCCGCGGCGGAGCCCCATTCGGTTCCTCCCAACGGGCCACCCTGGCCGATCCGCGTCTGCCAGAGGATCTTGCCCTCATGGTCGGGATCGAGCGCATGCACCACGCCGGATTTCTGGCCGATCACCAGCTCACGTTGTCCGTTATGCAAGGTCACCAGGATGGGCGATTGTCCGAAGTCGTGGTCGGGGCCGCGGTCCTGCGGACAGTTGCTCTGGTCGGTGCCGAAGCATGCGACGACGAAGCTGTCCTTCGGCGTCGCCTGCTGATGCCAAAGCATTCGCCCGGTCGCGAGATCGAACGCGAGGATGGCATCGCTGGTGTCGGTTGCCGGGTCGGCATAGCTGTTCGATGTCGCGACATAGAGCGCCTGGCGCTGAACATCGATCGTCGGTGCGGACCAGACCGATGCGCCGGCCGGCCCGAACAGCTGAGTCCCGATGGCGTTGGTCCGGGTGGGATGCGGCGCTTCAGGGATGGTGTAGCTCTTCCAGATCTGCGCGCCGGTTTCGGCCTTCAGCGCAACGACGCTGCCGCGAAACGTGCAGCATTGGTAGGTGGGCCGGGATCCCGTGGCTTCCTCGATCGATGACACCCCGACATAGACAACGCCGGAATGGAAGGTTGGCGCGCCGGTAATCCGCGCGGCCAGATGATCCTCAACCCTGCTTTTCCAGATCAGCGCGCCGGTCGTCGCATTCACGGCGTAGACGTTGGCGAGCACATCGCCAAAGACGATGGCGGACTGGCCATTTTCCATCGGGACAAGACTGATGGCCGCCCTGACCGGCGCATCGGTCGGAAACACCCAGCGGGTGCATCCGGACTTGGCGTCGAGGGCGTGGATATTGCGGTCGCCGCCGCCGACGAACAGCAAGCCGCCGATGACAGTCGGCTGGGCGTTAGCGGTGGACATGCCAGGAAACCCGTAGGCCCACTTCAAGCGCAGCCGCGGGACCTGGTCTGGCGCGAGGCCGGCCATGGCCGCCGGCTGAAACCGGCTGTTGTGGAGATCAGCGCCCCAGCCGTTCCACCGTGGCCCATCGATCGGTTGCGGGAAGCCGGTCTCGCTCTGCGCGCATTGGCCTGCACTGTCGGCCGACGCATGCGAGGCGGCCTTGCCGGTGACGAGTGAGGCGATCGCCGCCCGCTCGTCATTGCTCAGCCCCTGTGCGAACGAAGCCATCGGGCCGGTGGTGATCGCACCCAGAACTTCATCGAACGACCTTGATTGCAGCGCGGTGCGGCTCGGCGCGCGAATATCGGTGTTGCTGCTGTCGTGACACTGCGCACAGCGTTGCGCGTAGAGGGCGGCTCCGCCTTGCTGCGCAGTCGCAGGAAGGCACGACCAGATCAGGACGATGGCGATCGCAGCACTCAGTTTCATCGCGGTTCACCGGCGTTGGCTTTGATGAGATGAGCGACTGAAGCGTAGCACAACCTGCCGGCTTCCATTGTGCGTGGGGAGGCCGGCCCCGTGCGCCGGGCGGTGCCCGACCCGATCGCGACCGGCCGCCCCCAATTCGAGCCCCGGACGGCGTGATCTCCCATTGACAGGCCGCCTGATGTGATAGAATTATAACACAATAAGTTGCAAAAATAACAAGATGTCATCATCGCATCAGCGTTCCGCGCGGCGATGGGAGGAAAATGGAATTGTCCGGTTCGATCGCGGCAGAGCCTCGGCCGTCGGCGTCGCTTTTGACGGTCGGTGGCATCAACAAGCGGTTTGGCGGCGTGCGCGCGCTGCGCGACGTCAACCTCGAGGTCGTCTCTGGCGAGGTACATGCGCTGCTGGGCGAGAACGGCGCCGGAAAATCCACACTGATCAAGATCCTCAGCGGCGTTCATGCCGCCGACAGCGGCACGATCGAGATCGCCGGCAGGCCAGTGATGTTCGACAGCCCGGCAAGATCGCGCGAAGCGGGGATCGCCGTCGTCTATCAGGACCTCAGCCTCGTCGAATCGCTGAGCGTCGCCGACAATCTGTTGCTCGGCCGCGAGCCGCGCGCGCGGCTCGGCTTTGTCCGGAAGCGCGAGCTGATGGCCAAAGCCGAAGCATTCCTGGGGGAGCTCGGCATTCCCCTTGATACACGCGCGACGGTCGGCTCGCTGCCGTTCGCCTACCGACAGATGACGGAGATCGCCAAGGCGCTGATGGGCGAGGTGCGGCTCCTGATTCTCGACGAGCCGACATCCTCGTTGACGTCGGATGAGGTCCGCATCCTGTTCGATGCGATCGGCAAGGCGACGCGCCGCGGCGTCGGCGTGATCTACGTGACCCATCGGCTCAACGAGGTGTTCGAGATCTCGCAGCGTGTCACCGTGCTGCGCGATGGCGCCAATGCGGGCACGTTCGTCACCGCCGATACCGACATGAAGCGGCTGGTGAACGCCATCATCGGCACCGATCGATTGGCGCCGGCAGCATCGCGCGCCGCGCCCGCGGCAACGCGTTCGTTCGATTCATCGCCGGTTCTGTCGCTGTCGGGTGTGTCGAATGACCGGCTGTCGGCCGTCGACTTGACGGTGATGAAGGGGGAGATCCACGGCCTTGCCGGATTGATCGGCAGCGGGCGCACCGAGATTCTGGAGACCATCTTCGGACTTCGGCCGGCCGAAAGCGGCACCCTCGAGATCGAGGGCCGGCCATGGCTGCCGAAGAGCGCGGCGGATGCAATCGATCAGGGTGTCGCCCTGGTGCCGGAGGATCGGCACGTGCAAGGCCTGGTGCTCGACCATTCGATCGAACGCAACATCACTCTGCCGCGGATTCCGCATTTCTCGCGCTGGGGTTTTATGCAGCAACGCGCCGCCGCCCGGCGTGCGGACGCTGCGGTCGCGCGGCTTTCGGTGAAGGCGCAGGGCGCTTCCAGCCTGGTCAGGACACTGTCCGGCGGCAACCAGCAGAAGGTCGTGTTCGGAAAATGGAATGATCCGCGGCCGCGCGTGCTGCTGCTGGACGAACCGACGGTCGGCGTCGACGTCGGCGCACGCGAGGAAATCTATGGCGTGATCCGCAATGCCGCCCGCGACGGCAGCGGCGTCCTGATCGTCTCCTCGGATCTCGTCGAGCTGATCGAGCTCTGCGACCGCATCTCCGTGATCGTCGACGGACGCGTGGCGCGAACGCTGGCGCGCGGCGAGATCGATGATGCCGAAGAGCTCCATCATCTGCTGCAAATGTACCAGGCTTCCGGACAAGGCCTATTGCAAGAGCTGCCCGCATGACCGAACTGACCGCGCCCAATGTCGTCGCCTCGTCGACCCGAACCGATCGTCGCCGCAAGCTGCTGCAGAACCTGCTGCGCGGTGAGCGGCCCTACATGCTGTACATCGCCTTCGTTGTGCTGTTGGTCGTGTTCAGCCTGTCCTCGCCCTGGTTCCTGTCGCTCGACAATTTCCTGAATATCGGACGCCAGACGACCCTGGTGTCGATCATCGCGGTCGGCATGACCTTCGTGATCATCGCACGTCAGATCGATCTGTCGGTCGCATCAACATTGGCGCTGTCGGGCATGGCGGCTGCGCTCGCCATGAGCCAGATCAGCAACAGCTGGATCGTCGGGGCCGTTGCTGGCCTCGGGACTGGCGCGCTGGTCGCGCTGCTCAACGGCATCCTGACCACGCAGCTCTCGATCCCGTCCTTCCTGGTGACGCTGGGATCGCTGAGCATGGCGCGGGGGCTGGCGATGATGGTGACCAATACCAAGCCGGTCATCATCACCAACGAGACCTATTTTGCGATCTTCGGCGAAGGCACGTTCCTGGGCATACCCGTTCCCATTGCCTGGACGCTGGTGGCGATGATCGTCGGCATCCTGCTGCTGCACTACAACGTGTTCGGCCGTCGCATCTATGCGGTCGGCGGCAATCCGACCGCGGCGCTCTATTCCGGGATCAACACCAAATGGGTGACGACGGCGGCCTTTGTACTGACCGGCGCGCTGGCCGGGCTTGCGGCGCTGGTGCTGTCCGCGCGCTCACATGCCGCGCGGCCCGACGTCGTGCAGGGGATGGAGCTCGACGTCATTGCCGCCGTGATCCTCGGTGGCTGCAGCCTGTTCGGCGGGCGCGGCTACATCCTGGGAACGCTGTTCGGCAGCCTCATCATTGGCACGCTCAACAACGGCCTCGTGCTGCTCGGCGTCAGCTCGCCGATGCAGCTCGTCATCAAGGGGGCGATCATCGTGGCCGCGGTCGCCTTTACGAAACGCTAGAGCACGATCCGGAAAAGTGTAGGGGCAAGGTCGCCGGCCTCCGGTCAATCGGCGACCAAAAAAGGGAGGAAACAATGAAGCCAATCTTGCGACAAACCCTGCCGCTGACCGCGCTGATCGCGGCGACGGCCATTTCGATCGCCCCCTCGGCCCGCGCCGAAGTGCCGGCAAGCTGCGTCAAAGGCGTCGATCTCGGGACGCTTGGACCGAAATCGATCGTCGGTCAGGGGCCGCACGGCGAGAAGGCCGCGTCGCCGGAGGTGCTCGCGCTGTCGGACGCCGACGCCGCCAAGATCAAGGAGAAGCACTTCAAGGTCGGCATCTCCATGCAGACCGTCAACCTCGACTGGGCACAACTGCAGATCCAGGGCATCACCGACACGCTCAAGAAGTACGGCGTGACGGTGACCGGTGTCGCATCCGCCGAATATCAGGTCGACAAGCAGATCGCCGACATCGAGAACACCATCCAGCAGCATCCGGACGGCATCATCTCGATCCCGGTGGATTTCACGGCGACCGCGCCGACCTACAAGAAGATCGCGAAGGCCGGCATCAAGCTCGTGTTGATGGACAGCATTCCGACCGGCCTCAAGCATCCGGAGGAATATGCCTCGATGATCTCGGCGGACAGCCAGGGCAATGGCCAGATCGCGGCCCAGATCCTGGCCTCCTGTATGCCGCAGGGCGGCACCATCGGCCTCGTCAATTTCGGCGTCGACTATTTCAGCACCAACGAGCGCACCAAGGGTGTCCGCGAGTGGATGCAGAAGAACCGTCCCGACATCAAGATGAAGCAGGTCGACTTCACCGATCCGCCGAAGGTGTCGCAGATCGCCGGTGACTTCCTCACCGGCAATCCTGACATCAAGGGCTTGTTCGCGGTCTGGGATCAGCCGGCGCTCGATACGCTGAGCTCGATGCGCGCGCAGGGCATCGACATTCCGGTCACGACCGTCGACCTCGGTCTGCAATCGGCGATCGAGATCGCCAAGGGCGGTCCGTTGAAGGCGACCGGCTCGCAGCGCCCGTATGATCAGGGCGTCGCGGAAGCGATGGCGATGATGAACGCGTTGCTCGGCAAGGAAACGCCCGGCTGGGTCGGCGTGCAGTCGCTGCCGGTGACGCAGTCCAACGTGCTGGAATCCTACAAGACGGTGTTCAAGAAGGAGCCGCCGCCGGAACTGACCGACGCCTGCAACAAGGCGAAGCCCGCCTGCAACTGAGCCGCACGAGTTCGATGCGCGGTCCCGCGAGCCCGCGCATCGTGAGCAGCCTGATCCGGGCGTGCCAGCCCCCGCTCGGATCAGGTTGCGCTGGTCACGTACTCGACAGGAAGGCTGCGGAAGTGCTTGCGCATCTCCGATGACGCCGTGCCGCCGACGATGATCCGCGTGAACGCGGCGATATCGGAGAAGAATGCCGACTTGAGACTGCCGAGCTTGCTCGCGTCGATCACCAGGGTGCTCTCCATCGCGGTCTCGATGACGGCCTGCTTGACGGCGACTTCGTGAAAGTTGGAGCAGCTCGCGCCGCGGGTCCAGTGCACCCCGCCGGCGGAGATGAAGGCCTTGTTGATCCCGAGCCGCCGCAGATAGGACAGGCCGTCGTCCGACGCAAAGGACTGCGACGAGGGATGATAGAGCCCGCCCATCAGCATCACCTGCGTGCCGGGCCGCCGGGTCACGATCGACGCCACGTTCATCGAATAGCAGATCACCGAGAGCGGCAGATCCTCGGGCAGGCAGTCCGCCAGCGACTGCATCGTGGTGCCGCAGTCGATGAAGATCGTGTCGCCTTCCCTGATGGAGGCGGCAGCAGCCCGGCAGGCGAGGCGCTTGTCCTGGGTGTGCTGGTCGATTTCCTGCTCGAGCGTGTACTTGATGCCGGTCGGCGACGCCGCATTGACGACGTAGCCGCCGAGCAAAGCGAGGGCAGCCTCCGGACCAGCGAGGTCGCGCCGCACCGTCATTTCGGAAACCTTGAGGAGCTCGGCGGCGTCCTTCAGATGCAGCGCACCACTCGATTCGACGGCGCGGCGCAGCCTCTGCAGGCGCTGGACGCGTGTCTCGCTTGGTCGTGCGTTGGAGGTTTCAGCCATTTTGATCGCCGAGCTTGCTTATCCGATTGACAATGATCTTACAATGTTGTGAGTTTATCAACGTAGATTTGTTACAATAATAACATCCGGTCCGGCGGGCTAATCCGGTGTCGAGACGATATCGTCCTCGGCAGGCGGCAAACCCGGCGGCGAGGTCAGGGGAGGATCACATGTTGCGATCGACACATTCAATCTATCTGGCCACCTCGTCGATTCGCTAGGACCGCAAGGCGTTTCCATGACGCAGAGCGTCTTCATCCAGAATCCGTCCCCGTTGGCCGTGCAGTCGCCTTCCCCGGGCGGCGAGCATTTGCATCCGCTGCCGCGCAACAGCGGCCGCGCGCTCGAGATGGATTGGGTCGACGACATCAGGATCAATCTGTCGGCCGCCGAACGGCGGGTCGCGAGCCTGCCGGGCCGGCGCACGGTCAAGAAGGACGCACAGGCGGGGTGGCTGCTCAAGGCGATCACCTGCATCGACCTGACGACGCTGAACGGCGACGACACGGCCGAACGGGTCAAGCGGCTCTGCGCCAAGGCCAAGGCGCCCGTGCGCGGCGACCTTCTCGAGCAGCTTGGCTTTGCCGGGCGCGCGCTGCATACCGGAGCGGTCTGTGTCTACGATCGGTTCGTCGGCACCGCCGTCGAAGCGCTCGATGGATCCGGCATCCCTGTCGCCGCGGTCTCGACCGGCTTTCCCGCAGGCCTCGTGCCGCATGAGCTGAAGCTGAAGGAGATCGAGGCGTCGGTCCGGAATGGCGCGCAGGAAATCGACATCGTCATCACGCGTGAGCACGTGCTGACCGGCGATTGGCGGGCGCTTTACGCCGAGGTCCGGGATTTCCGCGCGGTCTGCGACAACGCGCATCTGAAGACGATCCTGGCCACCGGCGACCTCAAGACGCTGCGCAATGTCGCGAAGGCCTCGATGGTCTGCATGATGGCCGGTGCCGATTTCATCAAGACCTCCACCGGCAAGGAAGGCGTGAACGCGACGCTGCCGGTGACGCTGGCGATGCTGCGGATGATCCGCCTCTATCAGGAGCGCACCGGCTACAAGATCGGCTTCAAGCCGGCTGGTGGCATCTCGACGGCAAAAGACGTGCTCAACTACCAGTTCCTGATGAAGGAGGAACTCGGACGCGACTGGCTCGAGCCGGATCTGTTCCGCATCGGCGCCTCCAGCCTGCTCGCCGACATCGAGCGGCAGCTCGAGCATCACGTGACCGGCCACTACTCGGCTTTCAACCGCCACCCCGTGGGATGAGACTCCAGCGATGAGCGTCGCCAACTATTTCGAGAGCATGGAGTATGGCCCCGCGCCCGAGGCGGACGGCGAGGCGCGCGCCTGGCTGGCGCGGCATGGCGCCACGTTCGGGCATTTCATCGCCGGGAAGTTCACAGCGCCGCATGGGGGCAAGCACCTCACGACAAGCGAGCCTGCCACCGGCAAGGCGCTGGCGCGCATCGCGCTGGGCGACGCTGCCGATGTCGAGGCGGCGGTCAACGCCGCGCGCACCGCGCAAGTCGCGTGGGCAAAGCTCGGCGGCCATGGCCGCGCGCGTCATCTCTACGCGTTGGCGCGCATGCTGCAGCGTCACGCCCGGCTGTTCGCCGTGCTGGAGGCGATCGACAATGGCAAGCCGATCCGGGAAACCCGCGATCTCGACGTGCCGCTTGCGGCGCGCCATTTCCTCTATCACGCCGGCTGGGCGCAGTTGCAGGACCGGGAGTTCGCCGATCAGGTGCCGATTGGCGTGATCGGGCAGATCATCCCATGGAATTTCCCGCTGCTGATGCTGGCCTGGAAGATCGCGCCGGCATTGGCCGCGGGCAACACGGTGGTGCTGAAGCCGGCGGAGTTCACCTCGCTCACCGCGCTGTTGTTCGCCGAACTTTCGGCCGAGGCCGGCCTGCCGCCGGGCGTATTGAATGTCGTCACCGGTGACGGTGCCACCGGCGCGTTGCTCGTCGAAAGTCCCGGTGTCGACAAGATCGCCTTCACGGGTTCGACCGAGGTCGGGCGGCTGATCCGCCAGTCGACTGCAGGGACCGGAAAATCGCTGACGCTGGAGCTCGGCGGCAAATCGCCGTTCATCGTGTTCGACGATGCCGATCTCGATGGCGCGGTGGAAGGCGTGGTCGATGCCATCTGGTTCAACCAGGGCCAGGTCTGCTGCGCCGGCTCACGGCTGCTTTTGCAGGAGGGAATTGCGGAGACCTTCCGCAGGCGCCTGATCCGCCGCATGGAGACGCTTCGCGTCGGCATGCCGCTCGACAAGGCGATCGATATGGGCGCTGTCGTCGCGCCGGTGCAACTCGAGCGGATCAAGTCGCTGGTCGAGATCGGGGTGAAGGAAGGCGCCGAGAAATATCAGGCGTCCGGCGCGACGCCGACGGAAGGCTGCTTCTATCCGCCGACCCTGCTCTGGAACGTGCATCCGTCCTCGACGGTTGCGACTGAAGAGATCTTCGGTCCGGTCCTGGTGGCGATGACGTTCCGTACGCCCGACGAGGCGGTGATGCTCGCCAACAACACGCGCTACGGCCTTGCCGCCAGCGTGTGGAGCGAGACGATCGGGCTGGCGCTCGACATCGCGCCGAAACTCCTGGCCGGCGTGGTCTGGGTCAATGCGACCAATCTGTTCGACGCCAGCGTCGGCTTCGGCGGCTATCGCGAATCCGGCTTCGGCCGCGAGGGCGGCCGTGAAGGCATGTATGAGTATCTCAAGCCGAAGGCCTGGAGCGGACGCAAGGCGCGGGCCAAGCCATCGCCGCTGCCGACGGCGTCCGGCGCCAGCGCCGGCTTCGACGTGCCGCCGATCGATCGAACGGCCAAGCTGTTCGTCGGCGGCAAGCAGGTCCGTCCGGACGGCAATTATTCGCGCGCGGTGCTCTCGCCGAAGGGCCGGCGCCTCGGCGAGGCAGGCGAGGGCAATCGCAAGGATATCCGCAATGCGGTCGCCGCGGCGCGCTCCGCCGAGGGATGGGCGCGGGCGTCGGCGCATAATCGCGCTCAGATCCTTTATTACCTGGCCGAGAATCTGTCCGCGCGCGGCGACGAGTTCGCCCGGCGCATCGCCGACATGACCGGCGTGTCGGCAGCAAAGGCGCGCACCGAGGTCGATGCCAGCATCGAGCGGCTGTTCAGCTACGGCGCCTGGGCGGATAAATTCGAGGGATCCATCCACGCGCCGCCGCTGCGCGGCGTGGCGCTCGCGATGCACGAGCCGATCGGCGTGGTCGGTGTCGCCTGTCCGGACGAGGCGCCGCTGCTTGCCTTCATCAGTCTCGTGGCGCCATTGATCGCAATGGGCAACCGGGTCGTCGCGGTGCCGAGCGAGCGGCATCCGCTCGCCGCGACCGACTTCTACCAGGTGCTCGAGACCTCGGACGTCCCGGGCGGCGTGGTCAACATCGTCACCGGCGATCGCGACGATCTGGTCAAGGTCCTTGCCGAGCATGACGATGTCGACGCGCTCTGGGCGTTCGGGTCGCAGAACGCCTCGACGGCGGCCGAACGGTACTCGATCGGTAATCTCAAGCGCACGCTGGTCGATCAAGGCCTCGCGATCGACTGGTACGACAGGGCCGCGAGCGAGGGCCCGATCCTGCTCCGCCATGCCGTGCAGGTGAAGAACATCTGGATTCCGTATGGCGACTAGGGACGTCACTTTGCGGTGATATCGATTGGGGCCCGAACCACGAGAGTTCGGCGATTTGGACGACAAAGGAGGGAACGCAACATGCTCAAGGGCATCAATCCACTGCTCAATGCCGACGTGCTCTATGCCCTGCGGGCGATGGGGCACGGCGATCGCCTGGTGGTGTGCGACACCAATTTTCCGGCCGACTCGATCGCGCGCCAGAGCGTGCTTGGCCGGCTGCTGCGTATCGACAATGTGAGTGCCGCCCAGGCGGTCGAAGCCGTTCTCTCGGTGATGCCGCTCGATACCTTCGTCGACGATGCCGCGATCCGCATGGAGATCGTCGGCCAGGCCCAGGAAGTGCCTCCCGTGCAGCGCGAGGTGCAGGCCGCGATCGATCGCGCCGAGGGACGATCCTGGCCGCTGGTCGGCGTCGAGCGCCATGCGTTCTACGAGAAGGCCAAGACGGCCTATTGCGTGATCGCGACCGGCGAGCGGCGTTTCTACGGCTGCTTCCTGTTCAGCAAGGGCGTCATTGCGCCGGACGGGGAGTGACGACATGAGCAAGCAGGGCGTCGCCGTCCTCGGCGTGTTCGTCGTCGACCTCGCGTTCCGCGCCGGCAACATGCCGGCGATCGGCGAGACGATTGCCGGATCGGGATTCGCCATGGGACCCGGCGGCAAGGGGTCCAACCAGGCTGTCGCGGCCGCGCGGGCCGGCGCCAGCGTGAGCTTCATCTCCCGGATCGGCAGCGATGCCTTCGGCGAGCTCGCGATCAAGACCTGGGAGGCCGAGGGAATCCGGCCGCGCGTGGCCAGGACGGCGGACGCGCCGACTGGAGCTGCGTTCATCTACGTCCACGAGACGCGCGGCGATAACGCGATCATCGTGGTGCCGGGCGCAGCAGGCGGGATCGGTCCGGCCGATGTCGACGCGGTGGCCGACGCCATCCGCGACAGCCGCGTGTTCGTGACGCAGCTCGAGCAGCCGGTCGATGCGGCGCGGCGCGGGCTCGAGATCGCGCGTGCCGCCGGCAGCATCACCGTGTTCAATCCGGCGCCGGCGATCAAGTTCGACTCTGGCCTGTTTGCGCTCTGCGATTATGTCGTCCCCAACGAGACCGAGGCCGAAGCGCTGACCGGGATCGCGGTCGGCGATCTCGCCGGTGCCCGCCGCGCCGGCGATGCCTTGCTGGCGAAAGGCGCAGGAACGGCGCTGATCACGCTCGGCGAGCGCGGCGCCTTGTTTCATGCGCGGGATCGCTCGGTGCACGTGCCGCCCTTCGCCGCAGGCAAGGTGGTCGAAACCACCGGCGCAGGCGACGCCTTCGTCGGCGGCTTTGCGGCGGCGCTCGCCGACGGCGCCGATCCGCTGGAGGCTGCGCGCTTCGGTTCGGCCACGGCCGGAATCGCGGTGACGCGACCGGGCACCGCGCCCGCGATGCCGCGGCGCGCGGAGATCGACGCGCTGCTGAAGGGATGATCGCGCGATGTTGCGGAATGATCCGATCAAGCATGTCTTCATCTGGCCGGCGGTGCTCGTCGTGCTGGCGATCTCGATCTTTCCGCTGATCTATTCGCTCACCACGAGCTTCCTGAGCTATCGCCTGATTCCGCCGATCCCGCCGCGGGTGGTCTGGCTCGGCAATTATGCCACGCTGTTGCAGGAGCCGCGGTTCTGGAATGCGATCTTCACGACGACGCTGATTGCCTTCATCGCCGTCGCCCTGCAATACGCGATCGGTTTCGGCGTTGCGCTGGCGCTGAACGCGCGGGTGCCGGGCGAGCGGCTGTTTCGCGTCGCCTTGCTGCTGCCCATGCTGCTCGCGCCGGTCGCGGTCGCGCTGGTCGCGCGCATGATGTTCAACCCGACGATGGGGCCGCTCAACCAGTTCCTGTCGAAGTTCGGCCTGGTCAACCTGCCGTTCCTCACCAATGGACATTGGGCGCTCGCCTGCATCATCGCGGTCGAGGTCTGGCAGTGGACCCCGTTCGTCATTCTGATGATGCTGGCCGGCCTGCAAACGCTTCCCGAAGATGTCTATGAGGCCGCCGAGCTCGAGAATGCCAGCGCCTGGCAGCAGTTCTGGGGCATCACCTTTCCGATGCTGCTGCCGATCTCGGCCGCGATCGTCTTCATCCGCCTCATCGAGAGCTACAAGATCATGGACACGGTGTTCGTGATGACAGGCGGCGGGCCGGGCGTCGACACCGAGACGCTGACGCTGTTCGCCTATCAGGAAGGCTTCAAGAAGTTCAATCTTGGCTATACGTCGGCGCTCAGCTTCCTGTTCCTGATCGCGATCACGATCATCGGCGTCACCTATCTGGCGCTGCTGCGGCCGCATCTGGAGAAGCGCCGATGAGCGGACAGGGCTTGACGGGATTGTCGCCATGGAGCCGCCGCCTGGTCGCGGTTGGCGTCCTCGTCTGGTGCCTGATCACGGTGTTTCCGCTCTACTGGGTGGTGGTGACCGCGTTCAAGACGCCGCCGGGCGTGGTCGGCGGGCCGACCTATCTGCCGTTCATCGATTTCACACCGACCTTGCAGCCCTTCATCGATCTCTATCAGGGGATCCGCGGCGAGTTCTTCCACACCTTCCTGAATTCGACCATCGTCGGCCTGTCGGCCGCGGCCATCGCTACCGCGATCGGCGCGATGGCGGCCTATGCGCTGGTGCGGTTCGAATTCAGGGTACGCCTTGGTGCGGGCCTCGTGTTCTTCCTGCTCGCGCTCGGCGGCTATCTGCTCTTCAACGCGACGTTCGGATTTACCCGGCCGCAGGCGCTGCTACTCGCCTTTCCGATCGCGCTGATCGCTGCCGTCGTCGCCAACCGCCTGCCGTTGCCCGGACCGATCCTCGGCAATGAGGACATCCTGTTCTGGTTCGTCAGCCAGCGCATGTTTCCGCCGATCGTGACGGCCTTTGCGCTGTATCTGCTCTACAGCGAGATCGGCCGGCTGGGTTTCCAGCTCATCGACAGCTTCGTCGGCCTGACGCTGTGCTACGTCGCCTTCTCGCTGCCGATTGTCGTCTGGCTGATGCGCGACTTCTTCGAGGCGGTGCCGATCGAGGTCGAAGAGGCCGCGATGGTCGACAACGTGCCGAGCTGGCGCATCTTCTTCGGCATCGTCGTGCCGATGTCGATGAACGGGCTGCTGGCGACATTCATGATCACGCTGGCCTTCGTCTGGAATGAGTTTCTGTTCGCGCTGTTCCTGACCAATTCCAGATGGCAGACGCTGCCCATCCTGGTGGCAGGACAGAACAGCCAGCGCGGCGACGAATGGTGGGCGATATCAGCTGCGGCGCTCGTCGCAATCGTTCCCATGATGATCATGGCGGGCCTGCTCAGCCGGATGATGCGGTCGGGCCTGCTGCTCGGGGCCATCAAATAGCAAAAAACCTTGTAGGGAGGACTAGACGATGTTGCGACGGACGTTCCTGATGTTGACCACCTCGCTGGCGATGGCCTGTGCCGCAAGCCAGGCGAATGCTGCCTGCAGTCCGGATTACACCGGCGTCACCCTGACGGTGGCGTCGCAGACCGGACCTTATATCGCATCCGCGCTCAAGCTCGGCGCAGACGAATGGGCCAAGAAGACCTGCGGCAAGGTCAATGTCGTCGAGTTTCCCTGGTCCGAGCTCTATCCGAAGATCGCGACATCGCTCACGGCGTCCGACGCGACGTTCGACCTGGTCAGCTTCGCGCCGGCCTGGCTGCCGGATTTCGTCCCCTATCTCAGCGAGATGCCGAAGGAGATGCAGTCCGGCAAGGACTGGGACGACATCGAGCCGGCCTATCGCGAACGCCTGATGGTATGGGAAGGCAAGATCTACTCGCAATCGATGGACGGCGACGTCCACACCTACACCTACCGCACCGACCTGTTCAGCGATCCCAAGGAGAAGGACGCCTTCAAGGCCAAGTACGGCTACGACCTCGCGCCGCCGAAGACCTGGAAGCAGTATCTCGACATTGCGGAGTTCTTCCAGCGGCCGGACAAGGGCCTGTGGGGAACCGCGGAAGCGTTCCGTCGCGGCGGTCAGCAGTTCTGGTTCTTCTTCAGCCATGCGGCGGCCTACGCCAACAATCCGAACTATCCGGGTGCGATGTTCTTCGACCCCGAGACGATGGACGCGCAGATCAACAACCCGGGCTGGGTGAAGGGGCTCGAGGAATACATCCGCGCATCGAAGCTCGGGCCCCCCAACGCGCTGAACTTCTCGTTCGGCGAGGTGAACGCTGCCGTGGCCGGCGGCCAGGTGGCGGAATCGATCGGCTGGGGCGACACCGGTGTCATCGCGGCCGATCCGAAGCAGTCGAAGATCTCGGGCAAGGTCGGCTCGGCGATGCTGCCCGGTTCGGACGAGATCTGGAACGCCAAGACCAAGAAGTGGGACAAGTTCCCGAGCGTGCTTCCGGGCCCGTTCATGGCATTCGGCGGCTGGCAGATCGCGGTGCCGAAGGCCGGCAAGAACCAGCAGGCGGCGTGGGATTTCGTCAAGACGCTGACGAGCCCCGAAGTGTCGGGCCAGGCGGCGATCACCGGCGGCAGCGGCGTCAATCCCTATCGCAAATCGCACACCGCCAATCTGCAACTGTGGAGCAAGATCTTCTCGCCGGAAGAGGCCAAGGAATATCTCGGCGCGCAATCGGACTCCATCAACGCCAAGAACGTCGCGCTCGACATGCGTCTGCCCGGCTATTTCTCCTATACCGAGGTGGTGGAGATCGAGCTCGGCAAGGCGCTGGCCGGCCAGACCACGCCGCAGGCGGCGCTCGACGCGATGGCGAAGGAGTGGAATCGCCTGACCGACGAATTCGGCCGGGCCAAGCAGCTTGCCGCCTATCGCGCCGCGATGGGCCTCCCGCCCAAGAACTAGCCTTCCAGTGAGACCTCCCGGATGATGCGCGAGCGTCATCCGGGGCTTGACCAGCCGTCGACGAAAGGACGGAAAAGGATTCCATGGCGCACGTCGAGATCGAGAACGTCAGCAAGGCATACGGGCCCTACAAGATCATCGAAGGGCTCGACCTCAACGTGGCCGACGAGGAGTTTGTCGTGCTGGTCGGCCCGTCCGGCTGCGGCAAGACCACGACATTGCGAATGATTGCGGGACTGGAGGCCGTCACCAGCGGAGCCATCCGCATCGGCAACCGCGACGTGACGCAGTTGCGCCCCGGTTTGCGCAACTGCGCGATGGTGTTCCAGAATTACGCGCTCTATCCGCACATGACGGTCGGCGAGAACATCGGCTACGGCATGAAGGTGCGCGGTGAATCGCGCGCCAGCATCGAGAAGGCCGTCAATGACGTGGCGCGCGTCCTCGATCTGGAGCAATATTTGCAGCGGCGGCCCAAGCAGCTGTCCGGCGGGCAGCGCCAGCGCGTGGCGATCGGCCGTGCCATCGTGCGCAGCCCGGACGTGTTTCTGTTCGACGAGCCGCTGTCCAATCTCGACGCCAAGCTCCGCATCGAGATGCGGACCGAGATCAAGGCGCTGCATCGCCGTCTCGCCAAGACCATCGTCTATGTCACCCACGACCAGGTCGAAGCCATGACGATGGCCGATCGTGTCGTGGTGATGAACAGAGGCCGGATCGAGCAGGCGGCCGATCCGATCACGATCTACGAGAAGCCCAGCAATCGGTTCGTCGCAGGCTTCATGGGCGCGCCCAGCATGAACTTCATCGATGGCGAGATCATCGCCCGCGACGGCGCGCTCACCTTCACCGCGCCATCGGGCACGGCGTTGCGCGTGCCGAAGTCGCGTGAGGCGGCCTATGCGGGCAGCGTCGGCAAGCCGGTGGTGCTCGGCGTGCGGCCAGATCATGTGTTGCGGCAAGGCGCGCCGGACGGATCTTCCGTCCGGCTGCTCGTGAAAGACGTGGAGCCGCTGGGGCCGCACACGCTGGTGATCGGGACCGTCGCCGGCTTTGCGTTTACGGCGCAAATGCCGGTCGGCGTTGCCGCGGAGCCGGATCATGTCATCGACGTCGCGCTCGATCTCGAGCGAACGCATTTGTTCGACAAGGTGTCAGGGATGGCCATTTCCTGATTTGCCGCGGCGTTGAGTGCAACCTAAGCTCTCTTAGCTGCAGAACCCTCGGGCTCGTCGCACCGTATCGGACGGATACAGGCCAAATGTGGAGCGGTACACCGCTGCGAAACGGCCCAGATGCGTAAAGCCCCACTTCAGTGCAACTTCGCTGATCGGGAGCATGTTCTCCGGTCGCGACAGCTCATCGTGGATCGCTTCAAGTCGAATCTTCCGCAGATAGGCGACAGGCGTCGTGCCGTGAATTTTGCGGAAGCCCAATTGCAGCAGCCGGCTGCTGACACCAACCGTTGCAGCAAGATCCGATATCGTCAGCGGCAGATGAGGATTGGCCCGCATATACTCGACAGCCCGCCGAATGTAACGCGGCGGCGCATCCGGCGGATAGCGGTTCAACCGGTCGCTCAGCCGATGCGGGACGTTCTCTAGGATGAGCTGGATCGCAGCTTCGGAGAGCAGCGCGCTGGCTTTCGGTGAGCGTGCCAAGATGCCGTCATACAAGCCGGTCGCGCTGGCACGAACAAGCTGAAGAAGGGTCTGCCCGGCGCCGGTCGACAGATCGACGATCGGTGTCAGATTGAGGTCTTCCAGCGCTGTGCTCCCGAACGTCGCGGACAGCACCTTTGTCACCATGCCCGTATGCAAGGTGAGCGTGACGCTCGCGTATCGTCCATCGACCGCTTCGACCCGCTGCGCCTGCATCGTCGGAAGCGGAACGATCGCAATCTCGGCGGGGGTTCGTTGCACGCTCTTTCCTGCAATGCGCATCTCGGCCTTGCCGGCATTCAGCAGGCTTATCGCGAGCTCACCCGACGTACTCTCGTACGAATAGTGCCAATCCCAACCCGCAGACAGTTCCGCCCGCACGACGTCGATTTCCGCCCCAATTGCAATATCCGCATGCCAGCGAAACGATTCGTCAGGCTGGGGCGAGGAGCGCGCATTGATCCCGTGCGGCTGGAGCATTTCCAGCAGCTCTTCAAACGATGATCCCGATCGCGTCGGAGGTGCAACGAGTATGTCTTCGACCATCAAATTCCTAACCATCGGATGTTTGCCGTCCGCGAGATGCCCCGATCCATCGGGATCGGGTATCGATCGTTCAGGGCGTCCGCCACACGCATAGGCCGCATCACCACACTAGCACAGCTTTGCTGGGTTCGGCCCGCTCTCCTTCTTGATCCCTTCAATATCCGATTTTCGAACGAACTATCCAGATTACGCAGCAGAGGTGCGGAAGGTAACATTTGATCTCATTCGCACGCCTGGATCGCGCGAAAGTTCCGATTTGGTTGCGCCACGCTGACGTTTGAGAGCACGCGCGAATGCGCAACGTTCGCGACCGATCGTGCTAGCCCGTCTTATTCATCAGCGGCTTGTTGAGAGGCTGGCGAGCGTGGCGTAAGCCGCTGAGGTGGCGTAGGATTCGGTTGCTGACACCCACCCTCCGCGCATCCGGGCCGCCACACTCGCCATG
>NZ_JBWJZD010000022.1:0-145416 GCF_056429065.1 Bradyrhizobium sp. USDA3010 | reverse complement strand
ATGGCGGGCGTGGTGTTCGCGGCTGAAGGTGATGGGGTTGGCTTTGCAACCGAATCCTACGCCGCATCAGCGCTTTACACCACGCTCGCCAGCCTCTCAGGCGCCTCTGACGAATAAGACGGGCTAACCTATTCGGTACCTCTCCAGACGAAGTCGCAAAGAGCGCAGAGGCGCTTGTCTCTATCGGTTTCTTTCAGAAAAGAGGATCACGGGACAATCCGACGTTCTGGGTCCCGTTTCTTTATCGCGACGCGCTTGAGATGATCCAAGGACTAGCGGATGAATAACTTCTGCGCCATGCCCGCATTACACCATCCGTGGACGCGCCACCACCGGGCCGCTCTGCTCTAACCGAATGCTAGCCTTGCGCACCAATTCCGCTACGCTTTCCAGGACGATCCTGCGCTGGTGCTCCGGCAACTTGTCCGCGTTTTCGACCAGTTCGCGAATGTGTTTCAAAGCCTCTGCCGTGGTCATTGGCTGGCCTCCTAAAGCGAGCCCTAACAATGCCACTGGGAGCCGTCGCCGTCTAGTTCGTGCGGGAGGATATGCCCACTCACAGCCTCAGCGCGAGCGAATGCTAGCAGTCACGATCGCCTCTTAAATAGCGCCTTACGTCCCTCAACCTGCAAACGCAAAGCAATTAGCGAGGCGTGAAGGTGAGCGGCCTCAGCCCGGCTGTCTGTCGGGTTGACGTGGCTCCCCGCTTTAGACGGGAGGCGACACTTCTCCTTCATTGCCGCGATGTCCCGGCGCGTCGTGAAGTACTGCCTGCCTATCTTGGATATCTCAAGATTGCCTCTCGCGTGTTCGGCTTTGAGCGTCGCTACTGAAATCGCGTTGGCAAAAATCTGCTCACAAGCTTGTTTCAGCGAGAGAGGTCGATCCAACTCGGATAGCTGATCAGGGTCATTCATTTTGCTGAATTCAGCTAGGGAGATTGTTGGGTGTCGTCTTCGCAGCTTCGCTGAAGGCGCGGCCGATGTCTCCGAGTTGCTCATCAAATCCGATCTCCAAGCGCCCGCTCTCATCCCGGCGCACGCTAACAAGATGCCTTCGCCCTTCGTCGAGAGCAGACGCAAGCTTCGCTTGAATCTGCTCCGCGCTCAAGCCGCGTCCCCATAGATGCCTTGTGACCACAAGCTCCATCAGGCGATCCAAATCGGCGGGCAAAAGACTACCCTCTTTCCAGAGGCGCGAGTGCCGCCGTCAAAACTGTGCGCTTGATCTGCCAAGGTTCAAGCCGATACCAATCGAACACGTCTGCGAGTCCGAGCGACCGAACGACTTCACGGCGCCCGGGTTCGCACGGCTCTTCGATCAAATAGAACTTGTTGCGCGATGACCGTATCAGTCTATCGCGGCACACTTTACGCTCCCATGGATCGAAATAGTCGCGTATCGCAATCGTGAATTCCCTCATTGCCCCATCCCCCAAAGCTGGCTCTTACTCGTCCGACTTCCGTGCGAGTTTTCGCGACGGGGCCAATTCGACTTGACGCGCTAGGTAGACGGCAAGGCGACGTGCTTTTTCGGTTTCGGTCTGGGCGAACTCTTCGATCCCGGTCACAGCGATGGCATCGATTATCGCTTCCATTTCTGTATCGGTCGCGGCTTCTTCGGCCAAGTCTTGCTTCGTTGCATTCTTCAGCAGCTTCCCGCTCAAAAGCGGATAATCTCGCATCGACGGCAAATGATCGTTCTTACGTTGCATTACTCTGTTTCTCTTCGTTTGAAATCGAATCGACGTGAATTGACGACGAACGTTCAATACATGAGCAAATGCCGTTAGCTTGAAGGATTATAGTAGAATTGACGGCTGCGAGTGTCGTCAGTATAAATCACCTTAGATTGTAAGGTCTGTAAGGTGACACACCTTACAATCGGCGTGTCTGAGCGACGCCACGACTGATTTACGCCGCTCAGTTCGGTAGACCGTCAGTCCCGCAAGTTAGCCCGTCAAATCGCCCGCGCAGTCCTGCGGGATCGCCCCAGCCAGGGTATCGCTGCAACAGCTCGCGCACTCGACGCTTCCCGAACGCGCGTTCCAGCATCTCCGGGCCTGCATATTTGATGAGGTACTTCACGAAGGTCTGCGATACTCCGCTGCGGGGTTGCGCGGCGTACCATGTAAGCGCGGGGATGAGTTGGTCCGGCCAGTCGTTGTCTAGCCAGATCAAGAGCCGCATGGAATCGCCGTTCATGTCGCGCAGGCATGCGAGCCCGTAGGCAATCGTATCCGGGATGTCCCGCTCCGAAGCTGATGAGCGGGGCCACCCAGACAGGCGCGCAGTGGGATCACCCATTCCCATGATAGTCGTCCTTTTGTCTACCTAGCTGCACGACGTTCACTTCAATGCGCGACACGCTATCGGGCTTTATGTCAGTCACTTCGAACACTTCTCCGTTGTCTCGCGCGATACGACACCCTTGCGTCAGCGGCCAAGGCAACACGCCATAGCCGAAGCTGAAGACAGGCTTCCGTGTTGAAACGAGGGGATAGGCGTCGTGGTTTCCCACGCGTCGCCCCTCCCCAAATGCTAGGGTCATTGCCTTGGCCATGTACGTAGCGCGTACCCTGACTTTGCGATCAGGGCACGGTACTGCCGGGAAGTTAGGCTTGCCGGGCTCCGCAGGCGTAACCCACACGCACTCGCCGAACGCGTCATCAATTGCCGGACTGACTTCAGTCTGCATGGCTTTCCGCCAATCGGTCGGAAACAGCATAGTCATTGCTCTGGTCTTCCTTAGTGATGTCCACCGGAGGCGAAGCTAGGCTTGGTCGCATTATCGCCTGGGCCTTGCATGCTTGTGCCGAGATGGCCATTGAGCGCTACGTTGGCTGTTGCTTCGGCCCGGTGGATGATGCCTTCGAGATAAGGCGTCGGTCTGATCTCGCCGTTGACATTGATCGCCAGTTCGGCCGCGCCGTTGACTGTGCCGGTGACGGAAACATCCTTGAAGCCCTGCGACGGCTCGACGTTGCCCTTAGCAATCGAGTCCTGCCAACCGGCCCCCGGCCGTTCGTCTGATGCACCGAGCACGCGGAGATAATCGCTTGTCGCGCCGCGTCGTGCCTTCGGCCAGGAAGACGGCTGATAACGGTCAAAAGGACTTGATCCGGTGAGCAAGTCTTCGAACTCAACCCCGCCACCCCGCGCCAGCTCCCGGTCCGTACGTGCCTGCGCATCAGCACGGATAGCCTCCCGCGCTCGCGCTGCCCTGCTATGGTCCCGTGTAACGCCTTGTGCTTCATCGTTCGTCAACCCGTACACGAGCGGCACAGTTCCCGCCACGATGGCCGTCACACCGAACACCTTGGACGCGAGCCCCAGGCCAGCTGCCACCCGCGAACCGGCCGCGACGCTCCCAGCGGCTGTCGCCGCCGCTCCTACGGCGCCGCCACCCGCCATCCGGGTTAACGCCGCTGAGGCCACGTTGGCGCTCGCTGCAAGCCCCGTAAAGCTCGACAGGACCGATGCAATGGTCGCTCCGGCCGCAGTCAAACCCGATAGAGACGCGAGCCCAGCCGAGACGCTGATAGCCTGCTTCTGTGCGTCTGAGAGCCCAGCGGTGAAGCCCGCGAGCCTCGCCCCCGCCTCCGCGAGCGGGGTAAGCCACCCCTCGTTCGCTTTGACGAGCTGTTTTTCGGCGGCATCGAACGAGGCGGTAAGCCGGTCGGCGGCAGCCGCGAGGCCCTGCATGCGCTCGTTCGCGATGTTCTGCGCGAACCCGTCGCCGTGGTTGAGCTTTTCCAGATATTCCTGATACTGCCCAAGCGAGTTGAGCAGCATGACGGCCCGGCCGCCCTGTTTGTCGCCTACCAGGGCCTGCATGTCCCGCGCGGTCGCCCGTTGAAGGATCGCGTCAAACAACTCCCCACCCCGGAGCGAGCCTTTCGACAAGTCGTATTGTCGGAGCGCCGTATCCACGAGGTGCTTTTGATCCATCCTGGACAGCTTCTCGCCGCTGGCCTCGACGGCCTCACGGACGGCTGCCGAGAAGTCTTCACGGCTCCCCAGCACATTCCGGGACTCATCGCTGAGTGCTGCGCTTAGGCTCGTCTTGCCTGCCTCTGACAGACCCTTGCCATAGCGTCGGCGCAACGAGGCATCGATTGCGTCCGTGCTGACCGCGCCTTGGGGAGCGTAGTCGGCATAATTGATGCCCATATGGGCGAACGCTTCGAAAGCTTGCTTCGTCGGTGCGAGCAGGCGAGCGCCCACGGCGCGCATGAAGACGCCCGACTCGTCACCTCCCACGTTCGCGCGCTTCAGGGTCATCGCCGTCGCAAACGCTTGTTCGGCCCGGATACCGGCTGCCGTCGACATGCCGATACCGAACTTGCCGAACTGCTGGATGTCTTCCGGGCTCATGGCACCAGCCTTAGCCGCGATAGCGGCCAAATCGGTCTGCCGCGCAATCTCACGTGTGGCGTCGGCTCGGGTGTGAAGGTGGATACCCTGCCCGAACGTCAGGCCTTCGACTATTCGCGCGGCCTCCTCCGTCTTCACGTTTAACGCCTTGGCGAGCACGATTGCCTGCTTTGTCGCTGCTTCGGTGATCGGCGCAGAGAAGTTTCGCGTTACGAACGCTTGCTGAGCGTGCAACGTGTCTTCCGGCTTCAGGCCATAGACAGTGGCAGCTTCAATTCTCTGCCTCTCCAACAGCGCCATATCGGAGTTGCTGTAGTGCTGAATGGCCCGTTGATACCGTACGTCCCGCTCATAGGGGATGTAATCGGAGACAGCCGACTTCGCGAACTGAAAGGCCTTGGCACCCACAACGCCCGCAACTGTCGCGCCGATAGCGGCCTGCACTTTGTGGATTTTCTCGAGCGTATTGAGGTGCTGTTGCGCCGCGCTATTGGCCTGCCTGAATTGGTTAGCGAGGTTCGCGCTGCCACCGGTATCCTTGAACAGCCCCTTGGCTGTCTGATCGAGACGCTTCGTCAGCTCAAGTAGTTCGCGCAATCGCGGCGTCGCCTGATCGTTTGCGCTGATTGTCGCCGTTACGCTTGGATTGCTCATTGGGTATTAAGCCTCTGCTCGTTTGCTCGCACCTTCTGAAGGTCTGCGAACAGATCGACAACTGACATGAACCGTCCTAACCGCATGGGGAGCAGCTCGGACAGCTGCACCCCCTGGTCCTTGATAAGGACCGCAATCAAGCGGCGGACGGTTCGGTAGGGTTGCGGTCGCCCGCCCCCAACAGCACGATATCGGTCGCGAGCCCGCGAAGCTGGTAGTAGTCGCGTGCGCTGAGGCTCTTGAGAATGATCTCGTCGACCTTCTCGGCAATCATCTCGACCAACCACTTCGACATGATCTTGTTGTTATACTCGATGTCGACGCCGTCCGGCTCACCACTGGCATCCTTGCGGGTGTGTACCTTGAACGGTTCGCCGTAGTCCACGAACGCGCCAGCGGTGGGCTCTTGAAGCGTCAACGATGTCAGCTTTCCGTCATGGGTTGTGAGCGGTTTACTGAGAGTGAATGTTTGCGTAGTCATTTGGTGTCGATCCTAATATTTTAGATTGGGGTTAGACGGCTTTCGGCGCGAGGCTCTGAGCGTCGACGCCTGCCTGGGCGAGCACGCGCGAAAAGTCGCCGCCAAGCCTCGAATGTGTGTCGAGAGCGAGCTTCAGTTTCTTGAAGTCGGAGGTCATGCCTTGCTTGTTTGCCTCCATCGCGTTGAGCTTGATCTCAGCCAAGCGGCGCAACCGCGCCGGGTCGAAGTCCGCGATCTTGGCGCGGAGGTCTTTGCCCGCGTGCCCGTTGTTCCTGTTGAACGCGTTCATAGAGCGTTCGATCTCGGCGAGGCGTTCCGCCCTCGGGTCGGTTGTCATGGTGTCTTCCGTCTGTTCGGTGTGTTCGGTCTCAACGGGCAGGCCGCGAAGAAACGCGCGGGCCTGCTCTACCGTCAGGGTTTCGGGGTTGCGGCTTGCCAGCAATTCGGCTGTTGCCGCCGCTCGTTCAGTTGCCTCCGGCAAGCATTCGATTGCGAGCCGCCAGCGTGAGACCGCATCAACTACGACGTTTGCGGCTTCAGCGCTCTTGATCGCGGACGCGTCGACAATTCGATACCCCGCAGCCACCGCTTTGACACTCGTCATGCGGCTGCCATTGTCCAGCAAGACGATGCTGGGCACGCCATCCAGTGGAATGGCTATCTTCTCTTTCATGGTCAGTACCTAAAGCGCCGGTGCGGCGCGTTCATGGGGATGTACGGCCCGACGCGCACCGCGCGCCCAACGCTGATGCCGGATTCGCAGATGATTTCGAGGCGGCGAATCTCGTGCTGCAATGTCTTTGCGTCGCCGCGCTGAAATTCGAGCCACCGATCGCCGTTTCGGACCACGGCCTTCGCCTGTCCGGCAAGTAGCTGAAGAAACGCAGCGCGCAGCGCTCCAAGCATTGCGCACGGGTTGTCGACGGTGGGGACGCCTCCACCGGGTTTGCAGTTTGTCATGTTTGTAGTGTCCTGCTAGGTCGACGAAGACGCGTCGTCTTCGGCCTTCCAATCGTCCCGGTTCTTTGGCACGGGATAAGGCAGGCCAGCCGCTTCCAATTGCTCTCGCTCGCTCTTGCGCTGAGCCAATACTTCCTCGAAGTCCAAGCCACGTTCGCCGAGCTTCGCTTCGAGCGTCGACAAGCCGTTTTCGATTTCGAGAATATCGGCCTGAGCTGCCTTCAACGGGTCGGCCACTGGCTTACCTTCGCCGCGCCAAATTGCGCTGCTATAGGCTTCGGGGGCCTGCCAGAAGGCCGGTGCACCAGCCGGGAGGCGGATACGCCCGGTCTCACACATCTCTTCGAGCCACGCGACGAACGCCGCTTGATAGAACGGTTCAACGATTGCAGAGCGTCTGCGCTTGTTGATCCGCCACGGTAGCTCCTGCGCGAGGCGTGAAGCGCTGAAGGATGTCTGCGAGTAATCTCCCGACACGTCCTCTGCTGATGAGCCCGCCGCCTTGGCGGCCTCCCGGGACAAGCTCTTGTCTAGGGCATCATGAACAGTATTGGGGCTCTGCGGCCGATGCAGAACGAGCCGGTCGCCCTTCATCATGTGAGTGACCACGCCCGGCTGAAGGTTTACCTTGACGGTCTCATAGTATGCCGCGCGAGCCTCCGCCCATGCTTCAGGTGAAACACCCGACGGTGCAGGCATGTCCATAGCGTCGGCAGTCGCAAGCGACCTAAGCGCGGCATCCCGGGGTAGATCAGATTCTACCGTGGCTGCAATCATGGACTGCACCAGGGCGGCGGCTAGCCCAAACTCCCGCAGCGTCGACTTCGAATGAGCAGGCGTCAGAGCGGGCGCGAGCGGTGAGATGCCGCGAATTTGTCCCGGGGCGATCATGTCGAAGAGATGCCCAACCACTGTCCGCCCCCACGACGTACGAGCCCTCACGAACGTTGCTTGCGGAGCGGTGTTGAAATTGCCGAGTTGGAAGGGTCTGATCCAATAGCCTTCTACCCTGCCATTCCTGAACTGCACCCCCTGCATGATGGTTCCCCCGTTGTTGCCTTCGGCGACGCGGGTGATGCTTTGGTCGAGCTGGCGAACATCAAGCATGTTGACCTTCGTACGTGTGACCGAACCGTCTGCACTCTGCCCGACAATGAAGAGCGTTTCGCCAGTGAGCAGAAAACTCTTGTATGCTGCGACCGCGAGCTGATGCAGCGAGTGGCGGCCTGAAGCGTCGCATTCGGCACCAGTTTTCGCCCACTCCTGCCATGCCGTTTCGATCTGATGCGATAACTCCCGCGCAGCGTCTTTGGAGATGCCAAGCGCGCCATAGTTGGGTCGCGAAGAGAGCGTGAGCCCGTTTCCTACTGCGTAGGTCGCAAAGCCTTCCACGAGCGCCGCAATGACTGGATTAGACATCAAGAGGTCGAGCGTGATCGAAGCGACCAATGAGCGCTCGCGGCTAATCTCGCTGCCAGGAGTGCCCCAATACGGCTGCCATCCGCCAAGGTTACCGGCAGTGAACGGCCCGGCGTCGTAACGCGCCCAAACGAGCGACGGCTTGCCGTCCGTCCCGTCGAGAATACCCGCTCGTGCTGCTCCGACAGATTCGATCGGTGCGAGCGGCTTAATCATTGCGTCCTTGGCGGCAGCCGCAAGCCGTTTGGGCACTCCAGGGGCACGAGTCCGTCCGCTTGTACCTGATCCCCGGCCAGCGCGAGCGGTGCGGAAAGCACCGCGTCCTTTGATCTTTGACATAGGACCTATTCCTTAGCGGCAAGGCCCTGCGCGCGACGGTTCGCGGCGTTGATGGCTTTTACACCCTCCGCGATCTCTTTCATGCGCGCGGCCCTCGGATCGCCGGTGATGTCTACCGTGGCCGCGTTCAGGCCGCTCGGAACTTCGCGATCCAAGGCCGCAAGATAAGGATTAGCGACAGGCGCTTCACCCAGGATGCTCCTCGCTGTCTCAGCGTCGAGCGCCGCGACAAGCGCAAGTTTCTGCGCCATAGCAGGATTGCGCCGCGCTTCAACGCTTTCCAGAATATCTCGGATTCGCATACGTTCACTCGCGATTGCGGCGTTCGCTTCGCCGCTAACAGCGGCCGGTTTCTTGTATTCGCGCATGGTGTAGTTACCTCATGGGTTCGGAGAGAGCCGCCAATCGCTTGAGCGACTCTTCGAATGATGGTTTGGGTTGTGTAGGTGCGGGCGGCTTTTCAATTGCCGCCCGAACTTGGGGATGCCTTGCGATGGCCGTGGCGTACACCAGGCAATCGAGTGGCTCGTTTCGTCTCACGGTGCGGTGATATTCGAAGCGCGGTGCACCATTCACGACGCGGGCACGCAACTGCTCGGATGCCAAACCGGCAAAGTATTCTTCGTCCAAGTGCTCCGGCAGTCGGATATAACCCGGAGACGGCTCCTCAATCGCAAGTGCCTTTTGAACGGCGAGCTTGACCGCGTCGACCCCGACAATCAGCAACTGCATCTGACCTTTAAGTCGTCCGCCACTGACGAGAGGCATTCGGTCGAAGCCTCCCTTACCTTTAACGGCGTACGCCGAGCGCGACTTTCGGCGTTGAGATCGCACGAACTTCACGACTTGATCAGCGTTGAAGCCTGAGTCGATTGCCTGAATTAGAACGGGCAACACGCGGCCGTCTACGGTTCGAAAGGCGGACTCCATTGCCGCGTCAAGCTGATGCCAAACCGCGTCACCGCTTGTGTCCCCCACCAGCTTAACGTGATTGAGAACACTTAACGTCTGATCGGCGTGGTGACCTAAGAATGTCACTTCAAGACGATTGGACTGCACATCGACGCCCGCGCTGACGAACACCATATCCGCACGGTACGGCGACGCGATCTGCTCGGCGCGTTGCTGTAGTTCGCTTGCAGACAACTCGACTTCTGTCGTTGCGTCGTAGGCCTGGGCAAGCACGGTATTGTAGAAGACTTGCTTGGCCTCTGGCGTGGTCGCAGCCTCGAATTGCTGAACAACTGAAGCCATCGTGCTGAACAGTGAGGCCAACTCGGTTAGATGGTAAGACCTAATGCCCCTCTCGCCGGTTGCGGTGGCAATCCATCTCCCCGCTCCCACCATCGCGCGCCGCTGCGCCTCACCGTGAACCACGCCACAGTCCGGGCAGACGTGGTGAGCGGTCTCAGGCTTACCCGGTGTCCATTTGATGTCCGCAAAGTCTAGCGGTCCGCTGTGAACGCAATCGGGGCAGGCGACGAACCATTTGCGCTGATCTCCGCGCTTGAACCAAGAATCGATACGCGACCCCATGCGCGTCGTCGGGGTGCTGACGAGGAGGACACGACGGCCGTTGTCCTCGAAGGTCTTGGTACGCTTAAAAGCGAGTGCGACGGGATCGCCTTCGCCAGGGAGCGCGCCCGCGAATCTGTCCGTCTCATCGAGCAGCAAAAACCTGATCGCTCGCGCTGCAAGCTCATCGGCCTTGAAGCTCGACGCAAAGGCAATCGACCCCCCAGGGAAGGTCTTGAGCGACGTGCTGTCCGTGCCGCCCGCACTCCCCCTCTTGGTACCGTTACCGGTACCGACCAAAGCGCGAAGGGCGGGAGAGCTTGCAATCAGTGGGTCTAGACGCTCGCGAACCAGCTCTTTCGAGCGGTCCCCGGTCGGTGAGACGTGGAGCGTGGGACCCGGGTTGCAGCCAATGATATGGCCGAGCACGGCATTGACAATGGTGCTCTTCCCGGTCTGTGCCGCCCACTCCAACACAAGTACGTCTGCGTCGTCTTCTGCGAAGTAATTGAGCGGCTCGATCTGGTAGGGTGCAAGCCGCAACGGCCCCGGGCGGGCAGCCGCATTTGAGGGAAGCCGTATGTTGGTTTCTGCAAACTCACGCGGCGATATAATCGGCGGAGGACGCATAGCGCCGAGCATCGCCGACGCTAATGCGTTGTCGATCATTGTATCTCGCTTTTAGCCGAGCGCTTCGTCGTCTAGCGCTTCAGCAAATTTTTGCTCATCAGCGAATACGGTGAGCGTGTCTCTCATTTCGGTGTCGAGAATCTTCGCGATCAAGCGAACGTCAGTTTGCCCGAGAAGCTGCGGCGCGAGCTTTCCGCCCATCGCCAACAACGTCGTTCTTAAATCGCCGAGTATGCGGGTGTATGTTTTGGTGACACTGGCACGGTCGATCAGGGAGCCGCGCAGCCGCTCGTTTTGCAGCCGCATCTTCTCGGCGCGGTAGCGCTCCGCTTCCGCTTTCGCTGCGGCGTACTCGCTATTGGTCCCGCCCTCGCCTCTTCCGCTCGCGGCATGGCCGATTACTCGGTCATTGTCCGCCGAGCTTCTCACTGTCTCAACAGCACGGGCGAAGTCCGCCTCGCAGTTCTGTTCGGTGATGTCGGCCGCCGCGAGCAAGCGACGCACGGTCGCCTGATCCAGGCTCGTTTCGTCCGCGATCCTGCGGATAATGCCTCTCGGCCTTCCCATGAGGGTTCTCTGCTATCGAAAATGTCGGCGTTTTCAGTGAAAATGGTGCGGCGGTGCACCGCTGGGCTGCCCGGAGGGTCGCCGGGAGGGACCCCAACGCCCCTGCGGCGGCTTGCCATGGTGCATTGTGGTCGCGTTCGGGACCTACGTGCCAAGGGGGCGCGCGCCACGCCCGACAGGGCGTCGTCTCACTTCCGCTTCAGCCGGACGCGGCGCGCTAATCGTCGCGAGCGTGTCGATATCGCTCCAGCGACGGTGTTGGCTCTAATCGCCCGCGTCGGCGGGCGGGCTGTAAGGCAGGCCTTCGGCGAGAAGCTGCTTCTGTATCTCTTGCGGCAACCGCTGAGCTACTTGCGCACTTGCTTCCTTCTGCCAGGCCAATCGCGCTGCGCCGTTGTCCTGCGCCATCGCGGTGGACGGCTGCTCAGCATAGATTCCTTTCACCGGAAGTCGCTCTCTCCCGCGTCGGATTGCTACGAAGCTGCCTCCGTTAGCCCGGATGACGAAGGCCTTCGCAACGTCGAGCGAAGAGCTGCCACCACCTGTCAGCCTAAATGTGCTAGCATGCAAACCGCCGCGACGGCTCACGGTTGCACCTTGCGTGTTCAGAATGCCGATGCGTAGTTTGGTCGCCACAAACGACGCGCTCAGATCGGATTGAGTAGTACGTCGCACCTTCGTAACGCCAGGGCGGATGCGCGCGACGGAGACGCCCGCGTCCTTCGCAATCACCTCTAACGCGACCTTGCGCGCTGCCGTCGCTGATCGATCGACAGCTCGGCGGATGGCGTTTCGAATGCCACGCGTGCTTAGTTCTTGCGCCCAACGCTCCATTGGAGCGGCGTCGACACTGACTTGTAACAAACTCATCGTATTTATCCCCAGCAAGGCTTTGTGAGTTGCGATCACAAGCGGCTGTTGTTACTGCACAGCGTCAATGGACGTGGAGTCAGTGAATTGAAGCGCGCAAAGAAGAAGACTCAGATTCGCCGCGAATGGACCACGGCAGATGTGAAGAGCCTGAAGAAGCACTCGAAGGCACGTACGCCTGTCGCGAAGGTCTCTAAGGAACTCAAACGCACTATTGGCGCGGTACGCGTCAAAGCCTCGCAACTCGGTATCGGCGTCGGACACCAACGCTGAAGTATTGGCTTCGGCCTAAAGCATCGGCCCCGACACGAACACAACGGGCTCGACACGTCGCGCAGCTAACAGCCGTGCATAGAACAGATTGAAGCCCGGACCCGGGCTCCAATGCGTCGGCATCGCCTGCGCTGCCTTATCGAGAAGCGCGGTCGCGCTGTTCGTGTCGGCGTTCGGTGTCGTGCGCACTTGCCGATCAGTCATCGTCAGCCTCATCGGGCGACGAGTCGCATCTGAACGGCCCGCCGTCAGCGCTCGCGCGTAGGAAGTTGACATGAGGCGTCTCGCCCTCCGCTCGACCCGGGCAGAACGCATGAGTGGTACCGATGCAGCTTGCGAAGAGCGTGACGAACGTTTCGAGCGCGTCGGCTTGACGTTCGGCTGCATCGGTCAGGCGCGCAAGCTTGGCGTCGATACCAATCAGCGCGAGATCGCGCGAGAAAATTGCATCGGAGGGCTTGAGACCTTCGGCGAGGCCTTCGAAAACGGGGTTGTCGCTCATCGGCGTTCCTTTCGAGGGGGTTGCGCCACGCGGCGGTCACGAGCCTACCGCGCGGCGCGCAGTGCAAACGGCATCCCGCTCCGCTCGCACTATCTCTAAAACTTGTTGGGGCCGCGCGCCTGCGCCGCTCAGACTCACCTATACATATTTGCCCGACCCCCATTTCCAGGGGTGGAGGCCAAGCCTCGCGGCTTGTTGGGCCATTTCATCTGATCCGAGCACGCACTGTGCGGAGATCAGGGAGACCGCCTGCTCTCCGAGATCAGTCGCGCAGGCCAACCGGGTCTACGGGACGCTGGAGAAGCGTGCGACCTTTCGAGGGGTCGCCTACGGAGGTGCTCTTTATGATGGCCGTTGCCCCCGCTTCGGCCGGTGAGATGCGCGCTCGGTTTCGAGCGGCCCTATTGGGTAATCAGTTTTGGGAGGCAGTTTGTGACGCGGCCCGACAACTTTTTTCCCGGGCGTCTCGGACGGGCGGTCGGCACTCCGGGCTAATGCTTACCTTCCCAATTCGCGCCCTCGTGCCGTCTCCCTCCCCTGTAGGGAGGGAGAGACGTGCACGGTTGATGGGAAAATCAGTGCACGGTTGCTGCACGGTCGAACTAAGTGACTGATAATACTTGCGAACAACCGTGCACCTGACCGTGCGCGAACCGTGCAGGCCAACCGTGCAAACGACCGTGCAGCAACCGTGCACGGTGGGGCGCTGCACGGTCGATTGCACAGTCAAAATTGTGGAGGGCATTGCCTTGGCTACGGTCTACAAGCTGAAATCTTCACAAGGCAATGATGTGAACATTTTGCCTCCCGCCGCAGGAAACGCAGTGCCCTCTTCCCTAGTGCCAAACATTCGCTGTCCCCACTGCATGCATATGGGAGCATTTACAGCGGTGGGACCGCAAGACTTGCAGATCAATCACCTGGAGTTTAGGAACAATTCGCCGGTCTCCAAAGGCATCTCAACCGTTGGAATTCGCATCTGTCCGAACTACGAATGTCGCGGGATAGTGCTGGTCGTAATGGATGGAACGGGCAAGACCGTTTCGTTGCCAAACGAAGTACTCGACTTCGATTCGACCGATATCCCTCCCGGCATCGCCGCGTCGCTAGAGGAGGCGGTCAAATGTCACGGCTCACAATGCTATAAGGCGGCAGCCCTGATGGTACGCCGTGTTCTCGAAGAGTTGTGTGAAGATCGTGGCGCTAAGGGAAACAATCTCAAGGATCGAATTGCCGCCCTAGCAAATATCGTCATCATCCCGCAGGAGCTTATCCAAGCAGCGGATCACTTGCGGCTGCTTGGAAATGACGCGGCTCATATCGAGGCTAAGACGTATCAGACCATCGGAGAGCCAGAGGTGCGGCTCTCGATAGATTTAGCTAAGGAACTACTGAAGGGCGCTTATCAGTACAAGGGCCTCCTGGGGCGGCTAACGGCAATGCAAAAGCCTTAGCTTGCTAGCCGATATTCCGTCTGTCGATTGTCTCCCGACTTAACGATCTCACCGGCTTCCACCAACTTTGCCAACAGTCGCGGGACGGCCGTGCGTTCTTTAAGCTCCGCCAGCCCGCTCCGCTTTCTATCCACGTTCAGCGCCGCTAGCACGTCCTTCGCGGCCAATCCGATCTCTTCGACCCTATCGCCCGTCTCGGCAGCGATGCTTTCAGCACGCTCCCTGAAAACTCTCAGGGTTGCCGCGAGCTTGTCGGACGGTTCGTCCGGAGGCGTTAGCCTTGCGTCATCATCTGAGTCGTCAGTTGCCAAGTCGATGCTATCGCCGACGGCGACCGGACGAATGATGCAGCTCGTCACGTCCTCCCCGTCCTCGTCTTTGCCGATGACGACTTCCACGAGTTTGAATCGGATGGACTGAGACTTAGATGCGTCACGCATTTTCTCGACGCTGACAGTCGACGCGCATTTGCCCTCCTCGGCGAGCAGCGTGTAGTCTACTGCGCCCAAGATCGCAGACGAACCGCGCATACCTTTCGTCACGTCCTTGCCGCTATGGTGAACGACCAGGACGGCACAATCGAGCGCCGTGGCGACTTTGCGTAGCCGCTCGCATACCAAGCCCATGTCTTTGTCGCTACTTCCATCGGCTCCGGTAGTCGCCGCTGCGAGCGTATCAACAATGACCAGCCGCACCGGCTGCCCGCTATCTGCCTCACATCTGCGGGCTTCAGCGATCAGCTTGTCGGCGGCCTTCGGGTCCTTGAACAGATTGGGGACATTGTTCATCAGAGCCACATCGCCGCCGCTCGTGTCGTTGTTGTCGGCCCATGCCTTAGCGCGCCCACTCATTCCTTCGGCACCTTCGGCGTAGCAGTATAGAACGTCGCCCCCTGCCATCTTACGGCCAAACCACTCCCGCCCGCGTCGAGCGTGGCTCGCGAGATCAAACACCACGAAACTTTTGCCAACGTTAGGCAGCCCGTACAACGCGCCAACGCTGTTGAGCGGGATTAGGCGCTTAACGAGCCAGCGAATGGGCTTATAGTTGGCGACAAGCTCGCCTGCGCGAGTGTGAGAGGAACGCTTGTGACCAGTCTCGTCACCCTCCTCTTCCACCGGTTCAAAGGCGCTTCCGTCACTCGGCTTGGAAACGTGCGCAGGATTGCGTTTCGCTCGCGCGAACTCGCGGGCCAGTTGCCGGTCATCCGGCTCACCTGCGCCAGCCCATTCCTCACAGAACACCGCATAGTCATTAACTGTCAGCTCGGGATACGCCCCAACAAGGAACGTCGCAGCCTTCATCCTATTCGCAGAGCGGTCATCGCTGGGGTGATCATAAAAGAAATCGAAGTCGGGTCGACACTGCCGAATGTAATCGAGCGGGAATTTGCCGACTGTTGAATCGAAGAGCGACAAGAACCCGTCCCGCTCCCCCACGCCAAGCTCCTCAATGAGGCCCTTAATTACGGGATCGCTATCATTGAGTGGCGAAGCCTCACCTTCGGGCTGAGAGCCGATCAACTCGACGACGTAGTCCGGCAGCGTCGGCAATTGACCGCCGACGAACGCACGAACGAATGCTTGCTTGTCGGCCTGGGTGCCGTAGGTCGCGCCATCCTCGCGGATAGAGCCCGGACCGACGAACTGCCCGCCGGTTCCCCGGACATCGGTGCCGTAGTTTTTCTTCAAGGCCCCCGCGCGGTTGCTGAACCGGTTCTCCGGATCGCGGAAGACTACGTGAATCCCTCCGCTTTTCGTCGGGTTGATCGCGACGCCCATGGGCGGTCCCCCATGCTCGTCGAAGAGCGCGCGCAACTTCTCCGGCCCGGAATCTTTCTGATCGGCATCAAGCACAACGAGCTTCGACGGGCCGCACGAAATGGACGGCACCGCGTTGGGGAACTTGCGCCACAGCTTGACGAGTGTGGCATCGTCTCTGGTAGCGCCCACGTGAACGGGTTCAACGCCGTGCTTCTCGACGTACTCTTCGATTGCGGCCTCGCGCTCTTCCTTGCTGAGCGACGTGTCAGCGCGATTGTAGCGGGGGATCAAGGGGACCTTCCCATCGCTAGGCAAGACGTAGAGGCCAGCCTGCGCGAAGAAACGCGCGTTCTTGCGATTCGTGCTCTGACGTTCGCCAGTGTTGTCGCTTACAGTCACGTCTTTTCCTTTAGGCAGTCTGCGCGGCGGGCGTGTCGAGCATCTGGCGCAATTTCGCGCGGCTCCGTTCAAGCATCTTCCGGACACGCTCTGCGTTAAGGTCGAGTGACTTGGCTATTTCGGCAGATTTGAAGCCCGCTCCGGCCAAAAGCAACGCCTCGCCCTCGTGGCCGGGCAGTTCGCGAATAATATCGAGCGCAGCGCGTGCTTCGGTGAGTGCAACACCGTCAGCTCCGTCGCCCCCCTCGGCAAGCAAATCGGGCTCCTCGTGGTCGTCATCGTTGCCGTCGATCAAATCGGCCCTCAACGTTTCGCGCTTGCGGAGTTTGGCGTGGTCATCGAAGTATCTGATGTGCGCAATCCGTCGCAGTGCGTGCAACCAGCACTCAAAGCAGCCGCGTTCATAGGATGCCTGCAATTCCAGCGCGAGCCAGCAAACGTCACTTTGAATCTCGTCAGCGGTAGTGGCTCGGTTAGCGAGGTCGCGAGGCAGCCGCGAAAGGATCGAGCGGCGCAGCATCGGGAGATGGTCGACTAGATCGCGGTTGAATTCGGTCATGGTGAGATGGGACATGAGGTCTCGTGAAGTTTGAGGGCACGCGCAGCCTGTCGCGTGAAGGCGCGCGTTGGGCCTGGGTGGCGTGATTGAAGTGTTGCTTGCTAAGCGGCGTTCGGCGCGAGGCTCAGGCGATGCCGCTGTCGCGCGTGTCCGCCATGACCGTTTCGGGCCAGCGGTTCAGGGAGCCGAGTTTCTGGGGCTTCGGGATTTTGCCTTCCGCGAGCCAGCGCGCGAACGTGGAGGGCGCGGGGTTGCCGAGCACGGCCAGATAGAGATCGCGCCCGCCCAGGCGATGAGGGTGAGGAAAGTCGGAAGGAATGTTGACGCGAATAACGCTCGCGCGCGCGTGGGGTGAGTCATGGGTGTGACCTGAGCTAGAGAAGAATTTGGGCTCAGGACACCGTCCCCGCAGAGACGGCTGACAATCGAATGGCACTCTCGCACTGTCCGGGCTACGCCCCGAGGGACGCTATCGGCAATTCGCTTACGCGAACCACGGGCTCTTTCCCGTGTAGGACTTCGGCTGGTAGGCGTGCCATCCGCCCCCTAATCCTGCCCGCAGTACATGTCCGTTTCTGCGAGGCTTACTTCCGTATATCAGCGTCTATTTGAGTTCTTCAACTTAATGGACATTCGGTTTTGGACTTTAGGACATTAGGAATTTTCATATTTGGCACCCCCTCCCTGCTACGACCAGGGCAACGGCTCCCACTGTCCATTAAGTTGCGCTTTTCCCAAAAGCCCGCGCTTAGTGGGGTCATTCGACCCCTGACCCCGCCGAGCAAATGGTATCTGAGCGCCGACAAACCTGTGGACTGGCAACGGCCGGTTTACCCGCCCCGACCGGGCGCGGTAAGCTCGATCCGGATGTTGTCGCGTTCGTGGAGGCGCTCGCCCGCTACGCGGCTCGCAAGGACCACGAGACCCAATTGAAGGGGCCTCGCCCCAGGGAGTTGAACTAGATGCTTCGCGCCGCGATCTACGCCCGCTTCTCTTCTGAAAATCAAAACGAGAAGTCGACCGAAGATCAGATCGCCTTATGCCGTGAGCTGTGCGAGCGCGAAGGCTTCAAGGTGGTCACGGTCTTCGAGGATCGCGCCATCTCCGGCTCATCGGCTGCCAATCGGCCCGGCTTCCAAAAGATGATGCGCGCCGCCGAGAGCAAGGGCTTCGACGTTCTTGTGGCGGAAGACATTGACCGCATCTCGCGCGATCAGGGCGACTGGCACACGGCTCGCAAACGCTTCGAGTTTCTAGGCATCGCCGTCCACACGGCAATGGGCAAGGTCACGAAGCTCGACGGCGCGCTGCGTGCGCTGATGGGCGAGATGTTCATCGAGAACCTTGTGATCCACACACGGCGCGGGATGGAAGCCGTTATCCGCGACGGCAGGCGTGCAGGCGGAAAGGCTTACGGCTATCAGCCTGTGCCGGGCAAGCCGGGCGAACTTCAGGTCGTCGAAGAGCAGGCGGCGATCATCCGGCGCATCTTCAAAGAGCATCTCGAAGGGCGCACCGTGCGCGACATCGCGGGGCGTCTGAACAAAGACAAGGTCGCGCCGCCGAGCGGACATCGCTGGAATGCTTCAACGATCCAGGGCAGCGCGCAGCGGGGTAACGGCATCCTGCAAAACGAAATCTATGTCGGGCAAATCGTCTGGAACAAGGTCAGCATGATCAAGGACCCGACGACAGGCAAAAGACTGTCGCGCCCTAATCCAGCGTCAAAGCACAAGCGAGTTGATGCGCCCCACCTTCGCATCATCAGCGATGAAACGTGGGCAGCGATTCGAGCAAAGCGTCGGGCCGTTGTGAAGCCGACAATGCATCGCATACCGCGTTTGCTGAGTGGTCTGCTCCGCTGCCCTGTCTGCGGCGGGGGAATGGGTTCTGTAGGCCTGCACCGTGGTGAACCGCGCGTACAGTGCTCGACGTATCGCGAGAGCGGTTCATGTTCGAATAGTCGGATGGTCAACCGAAACAAAATCGAAGCGGCCGTGCTCGATGGGCTCCGCGAAGTGCTCAAGGACCCCGGATACTGGAAGCACTATTTGACGGCCTACAATGAAGAGCGCCGCCTGCTCGTCAGCGGAGCGACCAGAGATCGCGCGAAGCTGGAACGCCGCGCCGGAGAAATCAAGCGCGAAACCGAACGGTTAGTCGACGCCATCGCCCAAGGTGCCCGAACTGATGCCATCGTCCCTCGCCTGAACGCCCTAGAGGCCGAAAGGCTATCGGTCGAAGAGCAGCTCGCCGCTGCCACCGATCAGGGCAAAACGGTCGCCCTCCACCCGGCTGCGATCCGGAATTATCTGGGAGACGTTGAGGCGCTGAGATCGGCGCTCGACGACGAGAAGGCATCCGAGCGGCCCGAGCTGATCGCGCCCCTACGGCGCTTGATCCACAGCGTTGTGGTGCACGCTGAGCCCGGCGTGAAAGGTTCGTTCGATGTCGAGATCAAGGGCCGGTTGCAAGAGCTGGTAGGCGCTCCGTTCCTCCAACGTTCCCTGGGTGGGGGACCGTTGGTAGCGGGAGAGGGACTCGAACCCCCGACCCCAGGATTATGATTCCCGTGCTCTAACCAGCTGAGCTACCCCGCCATGGGCTCGCGATCGGCGGCATGCAAGCCGCGGGTGCGAACGCGCGGCATATAAAGAGTGGCACGCACGCCTGTCAAGCAAACCCGGACGAGACCGCAAACTATTGCAGATAGAGGCTATTTTGGCCTGACCGAGGGGTCGCCGCCGGGGCTGCCGGGTGGAGGAATCACCGGCGTGTTGCCGCCTTGCGGGGTCGGCGCACGCATTTCGGGGTCGACGCCGGCCGGCGGACACAGCACGCCGTCGGATTTGGCGAGCTTGTCGCCCAAAGCTTGCCCGGTGGTGGTTCCCTCTGGCGCCGCAACACCCGGATGCGAAGGCTGCTGCGGCGCGCAATTCGCGGCCGCGCGAGACGGCGCCGGCGGCGCAGTCGGTGCCGGCGGCGTGGCGGGCGTGGGCGGCGCCTGCGCCGCGGCAACGACGGGCGCCATGATCAGGGCACAGGACAAAGCGAGTGTTCGATTGATCCTCATGACGAGAAAACCGTGACGACGCGCCGATGTTCCCGTCAAAATCGCCGCATTCTCACGATTTGCGGAAGCGGATCAGCGAGAAATGCCCCATCGGCGGCATCGGCCGGCGTTCCGCAAGGCTGACGCCGCCATGCTTGGCGGCCCAATTGGTCAGCCGCTCCCACGGAAATTCCGGACGCCAGCCGAGCCGCCGCGCCAGCGGCGCGAAGGCGAGCTCGAAGATCCGGCGCGGGCCGCTCTCGGCGCCGATGTGATTGACCAGGATCAGCTCGCCGCCCGGCTTCAGCACGCGAATGAAATCATCCAGCGTCGCCTCGGGATCCGGCACCGCGGTGATGACGTATTGCGCGACCACCGCATCAAAAAACGAATCCGGAAATGCGAGGTGCTTGGCGTCCATCACCGCCAGCGTCTCGACATTGCTGAGGCCCAGCGCGCGCACGCGCTTGAGCGCCCGCCGCAGCATCGGCTCGGAAATATCGACGCCGCACAGCTTCGTGGTGCGCGCATATTCCGACAGCGACAGCCCGGTGCCGACGCCGACGTCGAGCACGCGTCCGCCGATCCGGTCGGCCTCCGCGATCGTCGACTGACGGCCCTGATCGAACACCTTGCCGAACACGAGATCGTAGATCGGTGCCCAGCGGCCATACGCCTTTTCGACCCCCTCGCGGTCGATGTCCCCAGCCATTCCCCTGCCCCGATGCTTCTTCTGTCTAGCCGCGAACCGCTTCCGCCAGCGGCGCCATCGCATCCTGCGTCGCGGCCCGCGCCGCGCGGCTCGCGCTCGCACTTCTGATGAAGCCGCCGCCGAGCACGCGCGCCTGCCCGGAGGCCGCGTCGTAGAACACGCAGGCCTGGCCGGGCGACACGCCCTCCTCGCCGGCGACGAGCTCGACCTCATAGCCGCCATCCGTGGCGCGCAACCATGCCGGCTGCGGCGCGCGCGTCGAACGCACGCGGACATAGATCTCGATACCCTCGCCGATCACGCGGTCCAGCGCGCCGTCGCCGATCCAGTTGACGTCGCGCAGCGCGATGCGATCCATGCGCAGCGCCTCGCGCGGCCCGACCACGACCCGGCGCGTCGCCGCGTCGAGCTTGACCACATAGAGCGGATGGCTTGATGCGATGCCGAGGCCCTTGCGCTGGCCGACTGTGAAATGAACGATGCCCTGGTGCTGGCCGATGACATTGCCGGCGAGATCGACGATGTCGCCCGGCGCGATCGCATTCGGCTTCAGCCGTCCGATGATGTCGGTGTAGCGGCCGGTCGGCACGAAGCAGATGTCCTGGCTGTCCTGCTTGTCGGCGACCTCGAGATCGAAGCGCCGCGCCAGCTCGCGGGTCTGCGGCTTGGTCATGTCGCCGAGCGGGAAGCGCAGAAAGTCGAGCTGCTCGCGCGTGGTCGCGAACAGGAAATAGCTCTGGTCGCGATCGGCATCCGCCGCGCAAGTCAGCGAGCGCGATCCGTCGGCAAGCCGGCGCGAGGCGACATAATGTCCGGTGGCGAGCGCCTGCGCGCCGAGCTCGCGCGCGGTCGAGAGCAGATCGCGAAATTTGACCGAACGGTTGCACTCGATGCACGGCACCGGCGTTTCGCCGAGCGCGTAGCTGTCGGCGAAATTGTCGATCACGGATTGCTTGAAGCGGCTTTCGTAATCGAGCACGTAATGCGGGATGCCGATCCGCTCCGCGACATTGCGCGCGTCATGGATGTCGCGGCCGGCGCAGCAGGCGCCCTTGCGATGGGTCGCGGCACCATGGTCGTAAAGCTGCAGCGTGATCCCGACCACGTCATAGCCCTGCGACTTCAACAGCGCAGCCGTCACCGACGAGTCGACGCCGCCGGACATGGCAACGACGATCCGTGTGTCTTCAGGGCGGCCTTCAAGATCCAGACTGTTGAGCATCTCTAAGTGGTCATTGGTCACCGTCGCGGCGAGCTTATGCGCTCCGCGACGAAATTGGAAAAAAGCCTTTGTCCAGAAAGCCTTAGAACGCGTCCAAGGCCGGTTCGGTCGGTTCGGGACGCGTCGGAGGCCACCTTTAATATAGGCCGTATTCCGGCGAGGCAATCCGGCGGAATCCGTGTCTTGCCGTGCGCGGACGGCAAATCTTGCCGCCGGGCAAAAAGGAGGCCTCTCTGGAACCTGTTCCAGGCCGCGCACGCACCTCTTAACCAATTGAAATAACTCAGTATTTATAACGACCGATGATTGGCCCGCTCCTTGCTGACAATACGCCGGAAGTCTCATTTGCGAGGGTTGGCAGTGGTCAGCGTGACGTCGGAAGCATTTGCAAGCCGGTCCTTTCAGGGCGCGGCGCCGCGGTCGGCGCGGCCCGATCCCGCCTCGCAGGCGGGGAACGACGGCTTTGCCGCGCTGGTCGACAGCAATTCTGCGTCCACGAGCGACAACACCAGGCACGACACCCAACCGTCGCCCGCGCGCCGGTCCGACGATTCGACCTCGACGACCGATGCACGCTCCCGCGACAACAGCACGGCCCCCGACCGGACGTCGCGGGATTCCGGCAGCTCGCGCGATGACAACAAGGTCGATAGCGGCAGCGACGCGCCGCCCAAGACCAAGTCGAAATCGAAATCGGACGACTCGAAGTCGAGCACTGATGCGCAATCCACCGGCGACAAGGCCGCGACGCAAGCCGTGCCGCAGCCGGACCCATCCAATGCGGCGGCGGCCAACGCCGTGGTTGCCGTCCCCGTCGCCGCCGTAGCGGCGACTGACCCGGCAGCGGCGACCGCGCCAGCCGGCCAGCCGGCCGCACCGCTTGCGATCGCGGCTGCGGCCATCGCGGCCAGCTCGGCCATCGCCGCCACCGGTGCGCCGGCCGGCAGCGGCGCGCCTGCCGGCGCCGACACCGCAACAGCGGCGACCACCGCGGCGAATGCCGACAAGGCCGCCAAGGCGGCGGGCGTCAAGACCGAGAGACAGGTCATCACGACAGATGCGGCAACGGTTTCCGGCGCAGCGACGGCGACCGGCGATGCGACACTCGCCGCCACGGTTGCCGCCGGAACGCCGGCAACGAAGACGACGACGCAAGCCAAGGCACAGGTGGCCGCAAAGGACGCGACTGTGACAACGCCAACCGACCAGGACGGCGCGGCCCAGGGCAACGCCAACACCGCGCAGGCCGCTCCGACCAACATCGTTCCCGCAGCGACGCAGCCGGCGGCTGTATCCGGCAAGGCGAAGGCCACCGCGGACGGCGCAGCCGATGCCATCAAGGCCGATGCAAGCGGCGACGGCAACGCCGCGCCGACGCCGACGGCCGGTGGCCACGCGGCTGCGCAGGCCCAGCTGACGACGCCCGATCCCGGCGCGCAGGCGGCGAACGCACTCCAGGCGCAACTGCCGGCCAGCCAGACGACGCCGTCTGCGACCGCGCAATTGACCGTGACCAACGCCGCGCAAACCGCCGCCGTGCCGCTCAGCGGGCTTGCGATGCAGATCGCCGCCTCCGCCAAGAGCGGCAAGAGCCGCTTCGAGATCCGGCTTGATCCTGCCGAGCTTGGCCGCATCGATGTCCGCATCGATGTCGATCGCAACGGCCAGGTGACCTCGCATCTCACCGTCGAACGCCCGGAAACGCTGTCGATGCTGCGCCAGGACGCCAACCAGCTGCAACGCGCGCTCGACAATGCCGGCCTGTCGACCGGCAATGGTGGATTGCAGTTCAGCCTGCGCGATCAGTCGCAGTCGGGCCAGAACAACAACGGCCAGTCCAATCCGAACGCCCATCGTTTGATCGTCACCGAGGAGGACAGCGTCCCCGCCGCAGCAGCGGGCCGCTCCTATGGCCGTGCAACCAGCGCCCTCGGCGGCGTCGATATCAGAGTGTAAGGAGTTCACCATGGCAGTCGATGCAACCATGCCGACGCCGGTCGTCTCAGCACCGGGCACCAGCAACGGAACGAGCTCCGGAAGCAGCAGCACCGGTAGCGGCCTGACGACCTCCTCGCAGGGCATCGCCGACAACTTCCAGACCTTCCTGACGCTGCTGACCACGCAGTTGCAGCATCAGAACCCGCTCGACCCGCTCGACACCAACCAGTTCACCCAGCAGCTCGTGCAGTTCGCCGGCGTCGAGCAGCAGCTGAAATCCAACGATCAGCTCAAGCAGCTGATCGCGATCGAGAAGAGCGCGCAATCGACCCAGGCGCTGGTCTATGTCGGCAACACGGTCGCCGTCGACGGCAGCAAGACGCAGTTCAACAAATCCGCGACCTGGAATCTGGTGTCGCCGCAAGCCACCAGCGCCACCATCACGATCACCAGCGCGACCGGCCAGACCGCCTATTCCGGCAATTTCAACCTGAAGCAGGGCAACGCCAGCTTCGTCTGGGATGGCAAGGGCACGGACGGCACGCAATGGCCGGCCGGCACCTACACGCTGACCGCGACCGGCAAGGATTCCAAGGGCAACGACCTCGCCATCTCGACCGAGATTCAGGGCGTCGTCGACTCCGTCGACCTGACCGCCTCCCCGCCGCTGCTCTCAATCGGCGGCCAGACCTACACCACCGACAAGATCAAGCGCGTGGTGCGCGGCGCGACGGGCAGCAGCTAAGCTAAGGCTTCGCTGCATCCAACCAATCCGGCGTTCAGCTTCGCGGGAATTGCGCGTGCGCTTTTGCGCGTCGCCGCATACACACCTGTCGTCCCTGCGAAAGCATGGACCCATACTCCGCGGCGGGTGTTGTTGACGGGACTCGTCATAGCAGCAACGCACAACAAAGAACTTCGGTGGTTATGGGTCCCTGCTTTTCGCAGGGACGACACTGGATATGCGGCATGGCCTGTAAGTCACGCATCCGCATCCTCGCGACATGAACCGTCCGAGCTTTGCTTCTCGTTCCGCCCTCTCCTCCCAAGCAACATCGGCAGACACAAACAGCAATAAATTGCGACACGTCAGCTTCCTGTAAGCAAGCGGACGTTATCTTCATATTCCGCGTTTGAACGCCGCTTCCGCCCTGAACTCCGCAGCTGCCCGGGCTGCGCGCCTTGACCGCCGGCAAGAGCTAGCCTGTGACCCCGACACCGCCAGAACGCGCCCAGACCACTCCAGGCCATGCCGGGGCACCCCACCCGCAGCTTGCCGAGACAATGACCGAGAATGCGCGCCTCAAGACCATCGCCATCACCGTCATGCTCGAGATCGCAGCGCTTCGGGAACGGCTGCCGCCGACTGCCGGCGAGTAGCAACGCAGCCGGAGTGGAATGACCGGGTGCGAGACTGTCTCGCCGCGCTCACGAACCCCGAACGCCAGTCAAGGCTGATGGCCTGCGCCGGCCGCGCAACCGGCGCAGCCCGCTCCATGTGCGCGCCGCATCAATAGATGCGGACGTGATTGGCCTCGAACGTCACCGGAAAATTGTTGCGATTCTGCAAGGTCAGGATCAGCACGACGCCGACACCGCCGCGGTGATCCCAGTACACGGCCCGGTCGGTTTCGTGCCGGGGCTCCATCGAGGTCTGGTTCCTCTCGAAGGAGCGGCCTGCCCGAGTCCTGGCGGCCGACACCGAGCCCGCGATGAAGGCGGGCATTGCACACGCGGCAGTCTGGGCACTGTGGCTCAGCTGGCCGCCTTTCGGGCAAGCCGAACGCCGCGCGGAGAATCGCCGAAGCGAATTCGGAACAGGCGGTTGAAATGCGAAACATCCGAGAAGCCAACCTCCAGCGCGATATCGGAAATCCTCTGACGGCCGGCGTGAGACCCAGTTAGCAATTCGAGCGCGCGCTGGAGACGCAATTCATTCAGGCGCTCCGTGAACGACGTTCCCGATGACGCCATCAGGCGCTGTAGATAGCGCGGCGAGATGCCCTGGCAACGGGCGACCGTTTGAACGCTGAGCCCAGGCTCCTGAAAGTGTATGGTGATGTAGTCGAGGGCTGCATTATGCCGCGCAGCCACGACGGCGCTCGCGCCGCTCTCGCCCAAGGCAGGACACTCGCTGATCGCCAGTGCAACGAGATCATGGATGTGGCTCACGACCGTATGACGAAGTTCCGGGGCGGTCAGTGCTCTCGCCTTGAGCACCGACTTCAGATAGGCCGCGAATAGCCGGAATGCTTCCGCTCGGTGCCCAATCGGCCGCATGGCCAGGCTTTCGACATTCGTTACGCGCTGTTCAAGCTCCGCGCGCGGCACCGCCAGACCGAATTGTAATCCATCGATATAGATAACGCTGGCCGGCTCCGAATGCAGAATTGCGATTGCATCGCCCGCGCGAAGCTCAACTTGGCGGCCGCGCTGCGATAGCTGACTTCTGCCGGGAGAGCAGAAGATGAGGCCGACGGAATCATCGCCATCGGCAAGGTTCGCCTGCAAACGCTTGAAGCGCATCGAAGTGCCCTTTAGCGTGAGCATGCGCAGACCCTGAATCGCCTGCAGCGACGCATCGGCCTGGATCGGAGTGTTCGACAGCGGCTCGATGTCGGCGTGCACGATGCATCGCCCAAAGTGTTCGCGCCATAGAGGGAGACGAATACGCTCCGGAAGGTCGCGCGTCGAAAATCGATACGATGCAAAATCGGCTGCGTCCGTACGCATGGGACCTCCAGCCTTCACAGAGCATCAGGATGAAATGCTGCGGCACACCATTTTCAATGTCTGCATTTTGCAATTCACGCACCGGCCTTCTCAGGGTCGTGCGCGCAAGTCCAAGAAGCCATGCTATCGATCTGCTAGTCTGATTTGCCTGTGATCGATGCAGATGTGAACTGGTTCACGTGCCGGTCAGAATATTACGTTTATACTGATCGCGAAAGTCGCGGCCTTTATTTTCTCCCTTAGGAGGAGACGGTCGTGATGGCTCTATCTGTAATTGCCGCCATGGATTCATTGGACACCCTTGGTGACGCGCGTAGAGCAGTTGATGCCCCTGTTCGCAATTGATCCGGTTTACGGAGCCGCGGGCAGGTCGTTTTGAAAGATTGCTGATACCGATTTTATTTCGCTGCTTTGGCCAAATCGCTGAGCAGAATTTGTCGGACATAAAATGCCGTCGGCACTGTTGGCTTTTGGCCGCCGGTTGAAATGGTCGAAATCTGTCACGTGGGAAGTCAACCTCAGTGATCAGGAAGGCGTTCGATCATGTCCATGATACTCGACATGCTTTATCACGAATACTGTCGTGCCCGCCTCGCCGAAATGCGAAAGCAGCTTTTGATACCGCTCGTCGGCGAAGTCCTGCAGGCGCCGCTGGAAGACGGCGATCGTTCCGGGCCCCTTGATTGCGGCTGGCCAGCGAAAGCGCCGCCAACCCTCGGGTAGCTGGAGCGTCCAATCCCAAGGCTTGGCCGGAGGCTGGTCCGGCACGCGCACGCATTGGAGCATCCAAGCGTCGCATGGACCTGCGCCCGATGAGGCCGTACGCGCGCGCCGGACAGATCGACAGATGCATGACCGAACCCACACCTCGAAGCGAATGATCGGCGAAACTCCGCCGGAATTCAGATCGACCGATCGCGACCCGCGCATCGACGTCTGTCGCGGGATCGCGTTATGGTGGATCTTTCTCGACCACATTCCAAATAACGTCGGAAGCTGGCTGACGCTGCGCAACTACGGCTTCTGCGATGCGGCCGAGATTTTCATGTTCATTTCGGGCGTGACTTGCGCGCTGGCCTACGGCAGAGCCCGTCAACGTGACGGCTGGAGAGGCGTGATCGGCCGTTCGCTGCGGCGGGCATGGGATATCTATGCCGCCTTTCTCTTGCTCGCGCTCGCTTGCGCAGTGCTCGTCTACGTCGCGGGCAGCGATCGTCTCGCCGACGACAGCAATACGCGGGTCTTGTTCGAGCATCCGGGCGCGACGCTTGCGCACGCCGCAATCCTGCAATTCCGCCCTGTCAATACCGATGTCTTGCCGGTCTTTGTGATCTGCCACGTGTTGTTCGCACCGTTGTTGTGGCTGCTGCTGCGCGCACCAAACGTGACGCTAGGCGTTTCGCTGTTGCTTTATGCGCTGGTGCACGTCTTCGGCTGGTGCATTCCCGCCTGGCCCGACGGCGTCTGGTTCTTCAACCCGCTGGCATGGCAGTTTCTGGTCGTGCTGGGCGCATGGTACGTCATCGAGGGGAAGACAATCCGGGATTGGATAACGTCGCGGCCTGCGCTGGTCCTTTCCACTCTCTTTCTCGCGACAAGCCTGGTCATTGCACTCGGCCAGCATGTCAAGCCGGTGGCGCCGCAGGCCTTGACGGACCTGCTATTTCCATCGGACAAATCGAATCTGAGCCCGTTGCGGCTACTTCATTTCCTGGCTCTCGCGATCGTGGCGTCATGGCTTGTTCCCGAGAGTTGGCGAGGACTATCGACGCCGATCCTGCGCAGCGCGCGGTGGTGTGGCGAGAATTCGCTACCGATCTATTGCCTCGGCGTTCTCCTGGCGCTGGTCAGCCAGCTTGATCTGTTCAACATCTCGAACCGGCTTGCGATGCAGATCGCGCTCAGTCTCGGCGGCGTCTTGATGATGACCGCCGTCGCGGCGCTCCTGAACGCGCTCAGCACCAAGCGCAAGCCTGCGGTGGGCGCAGTTGATCGGAAAATGCCCGCCGCCGCTACAAATCGGAAAGTTGAGGATCGCGCACACGGGACCGTTCCTGATGCACAGCTGACAGCCGTCACCGCTCCGTCGACGTACTGCCCTTGATTTGGATCGTGCCGGACATCGGCTATTTGCCACGTTCGGCCGCACACGCATTCGCGACGCAACCATTCCGACCTCTCCCCACACGCGGGGGGAGGCGAAACGGAGCTCGCTGCCGAAGCATGCTTGCCGCCGATGCTCACTCCGACCGGCCCGCGGCCTCGAGGATCAGCCGCGCAATCGGCTCGGGCTGTGAAATCAACGCGAGATGGCTGGCCTTCACCTCGATCGTGGTGGCGCCCATCCGCTTGGCCATGAAACGTTCGAGATCCGGATTGATGGTGCGGTCCTCGGCCGAGACGGCGTAGTAGCTCGGCTTGCTGCGCCAGGCCGCGTGGCTGGTCTTGCCTGCCAGCAATTGCTTGTGGAACGGCTGCTGCACGGCATAGAGCACCTTCGCCTTGGCTTCCGGGATGTCGCCGGCGAAATCGCGCAGGAACGCCTCTTCGCTCAGCCGACCCTCGTCGCCATCGAACACAATGCCGGCGCTCGCGGGCGGCGTCGGATAGGTTTTGGCCAGCGCGGTGTAGTCCTCATCCGCATCGGGTGCGCGCGCGGCGACATAGACCAGCGCCGAGACATTCGGATGCACACCGGCCTCGGTGACAATCATGCCGGAGAAGGAATGGCCGACCAGAACGGTCGGGCCATCCTGACGATCGAGCACACGCTGCGCCGATGCGACCGCTTCCGGCAGTGTGGTCAACGGATTTTGCACGGATGTCACATTGAGCCCTGCCGCCTGCAGGCGCGGAATGACTTCCGACCAGCACGAGCCGTCGGCGAACAGGCCGTGCACCAGCACGACGTTGCGTGCCTTCACCGGCGGCTGCGTTGCGGCGATGCCGCGCGAGGACACCAGCGAAGCTGCAGCTCCCGCAAGCAAGGCGGTCGAGAAAGTGCGTCTGTTCATCATCATGACAAGGGCTCGGATGGAGTGATTGGGGAAACGCGCCCACCTGCGGTGGGCGGACAACGACTCCTACGCACACGAGAGCACGTCGTTACGGCGCTATGCTGTTGTCAAAGAGAAGTGATGACGGTCGGTCCGGCAATCTTTCGACACACGTCGTGACCCGCGACGAATTGCGAAAGCGAGTTTCAATTGATCATCTCGCCCGGGGCCACCCCTCTCCCCAGCCCTCCCCTGCAAGGGGGGAGGGAGCCTGATAAGTGTGCTCATCTCACGTTGAGCAACCCAATTACATGTGAGGGACGCACTGGCGGGAGGGTTCCCTGCCCCCCTTGCGGGGGAGGGTTAGGGAGAGGGGTGCAGTTGTTCCGCTGCCCGACAAGAGGCGCATAACCGGCAGCGCGCGGCTCCGAGCGCCCAATCCGCCGCCCTGTTCCCGGCCATTCCAACGAGATTCGTATTGAACGCTTGGGCTTAGGCAAATTTTAAACCGGTGGGCGTAGCTTACCTCCTGAGAGTTCAGTGGTTGAGAGTTTGTGAGTACGCCATGACAGAACCCCATCGCCCGAGGGTGAAATACGTCATCGGGCCTGACGGCAGCCCGTTAACGATTGCGGACCTGCCGGCCCCCGGTACCAAGCGGTGGGTCATCCGCCGCAAGGCCGAAGTCGTCGCTGCGGTCCGCGGCGGCCTGCTCTCCCTTGAGGAGGCTTGCAGCCGCTACACGTTGACCGTCGATGAGTTCCTTTCCTGGCAGTTCTCGATCGACCAGCATGGTCTGGCCGGACTGCGCACCACACGTATCCAGCAGTACCGGCAGTAAGTTTCGCCTAAAGAGTGGTATTTGACGAAAACCGGCCTCGCTTTGCGAAGCCGGTTTTTTTCATGTCCGCGTTTTTGCCGCGGTTCTTAATCTTCGTTAACCATATGGAAACCATACCCTAGGCAATATTTGCCCAGTCGGACCCGCGTGGGCCGAATCCCTGGGGGCCGTTGGTGCAAAGTCTGGTTGCTTTCTTCAGAGGTCTTGGTGCGGCCCGCCTCGCGGCCATGGTTGCGGTCACCGCGGCCCTGATCGGTTTCTTCGCGTTCGTCATCATGCGCGTCACCACGCCCCAGATGACCACCCTCTTCACCGACCTGTCGACCGAGGATTCCTCGGCCATTATCAAGGAGCTGGAGCGCCAGGCGATCCCGTTCGAGCTGCGCAGCGACGGCGCCGCGATCATGGTGCCGAAGGACAAGGTGACGCGGCTCCGGATGAAGCTCGCCGAGGGCGGCATGCCCAAGGGCGGCGGCGTCGGCTACGAGATCTTCGACAAGTCGGATGCGCTCGGTACCACGAGCTTCGTCCAGAACATCAATCATCTGCGGGCACTGGAGGGCGAGCTCGCCCGCACCATCCGCGCCATCGACCGCGTCCAGGCCGCGCGCGTCCACCTCGTGCTGCCGGAAAAGCCGCTGTTCTCGCGCGAGACGCCGGAACCATCGGCCTCGATCGTGCTCCGGGTGCGCGGCGCGCTGGAGCCGCAGCAGATCCGCGCGATCCGCCACGTCGTCGCCTCCGCCGTCAACGGGTTGAAGCCGCAGCGGGTCTCGATCGTCGACGAGGCCGGCCAGCTGCTCGCCGACGGCGCCCAATCCGATGCCGATGCCGCGGTCGGCGACGAGCGCCGCGCCGCCTTCGAGAAGCGGATGCGCAAGCAGGTCGAGGACATCGTCTCCTCGGTGGTCGGCGCCGGGCGCGCCCGCGTCCAGCTCTCCGCGGACTTCGACTACAACAAGATCACCCAGACCTCGGACAAGTTCGACCCCGAAGGCCGCGTGCTGCGCTCGACCCAGACCCGCGAGGAATCGAGCCTCACCGCCGACAATTCCGGCCAGGTCACCGTCAACAACGAATTGCCGGGCAACCAGAACCAGGACAACGCCGCCCGCGCCCGCGACCAGAGCAAGAAGAGCGAGGAAACCAACAATTACGAGATTTCCCGCACCACCAAGACCGAGGTGACCGAGGCCGGCCGCGTCAACCGCATCTCGGTCGCGGTGCTGGTCGACGGCGCCTACGCCAAGAACGAAAAAGGCGAGATGGTCTACCAGGACCGCACCAAGGAGCAGCTCGACCGTATCGCCGCCCTGGTCCGCTCCGCGATCGGCTTCGACCAGAAGCGCGGCGACCAGGTCGAGGTCGTCAACCTCCGCTTCGCCGAGCCGCCGACCGCTCAGCCGATCGCGGAGCCGACCGGCCTGCTCGGCATGCTGCAATTCACCAAGGATGACGTGATGTACGTCATCGAGCTCGGCGTCATGATGATGCTCGGCCTCGTCGTGCTGTTCATGGTGGTCCGCCCGCTGGTCAAGCGCATCGTGGCGGCAGACGTGATCCCGGCGCTCGGCGGCGGCGCGGGCCTGCCCGCGCTGGCCGAAGCCCATGCCGAGAGCGCCGGTGCGCCCGGCCAGGCGCTGATCCCGAGCAGCAGCGGCGCAGCGCAATTGATCGACGTCGCCCAGATCCAGGGCCAGGTCCATGCCCAGGCCGTGCACCGGGTCGGCGAACTCGCCGAGCGCAATCCGAACGAAACCGTCTCCATCGTCCGTCAATGGCTGAGCGAGCCGGTAGAGAACTGACATGGCCGCCGTACCCCAGACCACCAACGCCAACGACATCGCCACTGTCCTCTCGACGCTGGCGAACCGGCAGAGCGCCCGGCCCAAGGGCAAGCCGCTGCCCGGCCCGAAGCGCGCCGCGATCCTGATGCTCGCGCTCGGCGAGCAGTATGGCGGCAAGATCTGGTCGATGCTCGACGACGAGGAGGTCCGCGAGCTGTCAGTCCACATGTCGACACTCGGCACCGTCGAGGCCGACGTGGTCGAGGACCTGATGCTGGAATTCGTGTCGCGGATGTCGGCCTCCGGCGCGCTGATGGGCAATTTCGACGCCACCGAACGGCTGCTGCAGCAATATCTGCCGGCCGAGCGCGTCACCGGCATCATGGACGAGATCCGCGGCCCCGCCGGCCGCAACATGTGGGAGAAGCTCTCCAACGTGCAGGAAGAGGTGCTCGCCAACTACCTCAAGAACGAATACCCGCAGACCATCGCCGTGGTGCTGTCGAAACTGAAGCCGGAGCACGCCGCGCGCGTGCTGGCGATCCTGCCCGAGGACATCGCGCTCGACGTGGTCGGCCGCATGCTGCGGATGGAGGCGGTGCAGAAGGAAGTGATCGAGCGCGTCGAGCAGACGCTGCGCACCGAGTTCATGTCGAACCTGTCGCAGACCCGCCGCCGCGACGCCCATGAGGTGATGGCCGAGATCTTCAACAATTTCGACCGCCAGACCGAGACCCGCTTCATCACCTCGCTGGAAGAGGAAAACCGCGAATCCGCCGAGCGCATCAAGGCGCTGATGTTCACCTTCGACGACCTGATCAAGCTCGATTCCGCCTCGGCCCAGACGCTGATGCGCAACATCGACAAGGACAAGCTCGGCGTCGCGCTGAAGAGCGCCAACGAGGAGGTGCGCAGCTTTTTCCTCGGCAACATGTCCTCGCGCGCCGGCAAGATGCTGATGGACGACATGGCCGCGATGGGCCCGGTGCGCCTGCGCGACGTCGACGAGGCCCAGGCGCTGCTGGTCAACCTCGCCAAGGACCTCGCCGCCCGCGGCGAGATCACCCTGACCAAGAACCGCGCCGACGACGAGCTGGTGTACTGATGGCCGCGCCCGCAAAATTCCTGTTCGACACCGACTTCTCGGCGCCGGACCGTTCGCGCGAGCGCGCCCCGACCCCGGCCGAGGTCGCGCAGAAGGTCGCCGACGCCGAGGCGCGGGCCTATCGCGCCGGCTATGAGGCGGCGCTGCGCGAGGCCAAGGTCGAGAGCGACCGCCGCGCGGCGCAGGCGCTGGAAGAGATCGGCACCGCGATCAAGGGCATCGCCGCCCGCTTCGCCGGCATCGAGACCCGGATGGAAACCGAGGCCGTCGATGTCGCGGTCGCGGTGGCCCGCAAGCTCTGCTCCGAACTGGTCGCACGCGAGCCGCTCGGCGAGATCACCGCGCTGGTCTCCGACTGTTTCTCGCATCTGGTGGCGACGCCGCATCTCGTGGTCCGCATCAATGACGCGCTCTACGAGGCGGCGCAGGACAATATCGAGCGGGTGGCGGCGCATTCCGGCTTCCAGGGCCGGCTGGTGATCCTGGCCGAGCCCACGATTGCGACCGGTGACTGCCGGATCGAATGGGCCGACGGCGGCGTGGTGCTGGAGCGCGCCGCGATCGAAGGCAAGATCAACGAACTCGTCGGGCGCTATCTGGCGTCCCGCAGCCAGGCCGGCTGAAGGATTGAGGGCTGAACCATGAGCGACACCGACACCCAAGTCCCGCTTCCCGATCTCAACGCCGCCGACGCGCCCAGGATCGACGACATCGGCTACAACGAGGACGAAAATGCCGCGCGCATCGCGGCCGACCTCGAGGCCGTGTTCGACGTGCCGGTGCAGGTCTCGGCGGTGCTCGGCCGCTCCAAGATGGACGTCGGCGACCTGCTGAAGCTCGGACCGGGCACCGTGCTCGAACTCGACCGCCGCGTCGGCGAGGCGATCGACATCTACGTCAACAACCGCCTGGTGGCGCGCGGTGAAGTGGTGCTGGTGGAAGACAAGCTCGGCGTGACCATGACCGAAATCATCAAGGCAGAACGCTCGTAACAACCAGACGGTAGCGCGCGGAACCTGCGCGACCAGACGAACAGGAGATCATCATGCGGCTTCTCATCGTTGGCACCCTGAAGGGCCAGCTCACGACCGCGACCAAGATCGCGATGGACAATGGCGCCTCGGTGACCCATGCCGAGGCCGCCGAGCAGGCGATGAACGTGCTGCGCAGCGGCAAGGGCGCCGACCTCCTGCTGGTCGATGTCGGTCTCGACATCCGCGACCTCGTGATGCGGCTCGAGGCCGAACACATCCACGTCCCGATCGTCGCCTGCGGCATCTCCAACGATGCCCGCGCCGCGGTCGCCGCGATCCATGCCGGCGCCAAGGAATACATCCCGCTGCCACCCGACCCCGAGCTGATCGCAGCGGTGCTCGCCGCGGTCGCCAACGACGCGCGCGACCTGATCTATCGCGACGAGGCGATGGGCCGGGTGATCAAGCTCGCGCAGCAGATCGCGGGCTCCGACGCCTCCGTGATGATCACCGGCGAGTCCGGCACCGGCAAGGAGGTGCTGGCGCGCTATGTCCATTCCCGCTCGGCCCGCGCCAAGCGACCGTTCATCTCGATCAACTGCGCCGCGATCCCCGAGCACCTGCTGGAATCCGAACTGTTCGGCCATGAGAAAGGCGCCTTCACCGGCGCGGTGGCGCGCCGCATCGGCAAGTTCGAGGAAGCGACCGGCGGCACGCTGCTGCTCGACGAAATCTCCGAGATGGATGTCCGGCTGCAGTCCAAGCTGCTGCGCGCGATCCAGGAGCGCGTGATCGACCGCGTCGGCGGTACCAAGCCGGTTCCGGTCGACATCCGCATCATCGCGACCTCGAACCGCAATCTGTCGGAGGCGGTGCGCGAAGGCAGCTTCCGCGAGGACCTGCTGTTCCGCCTCAACGTCGTCAACCTGAAGATCCCGCCGCTGCGCGATCGTCCGGCCGACATCCTCGAACTGGCGCAGCATTTCGCCAAGAAATATGCCGAGGCCAATGGCGTGGCGGTCCGCCCGATCTCGACTGAGGCCCGCCGCGTCCTGACCGCGAACCGCTGGCAGGGCAACGTCCGCGAGCTCGAGAACACCATCCATCGCTCGGTCCTGATGGCGCAGGGCGACGAGATCGGCGCGGACGCGATCCTGACCCCCGACGGCGACCGTCTCGACCTCGCCAAGACCGCGGTCGCGCACGCCACGCTGGCCGCCGAGCAGGTCACCCGCGCGCTGGTCGGCCGCACGGTTGCCGACGTCGAACGCGACCTGATCCTGGAAACGCTGAAGCACTGCCTCGGCAACCGCACCCATGCCGCCAACATCCTCGGCATCTCGATCCGCACGCTGCGCAACAAGCTGAACGAATATGCCGACGGCGGCATCCCCATCACCCCCGCCGGCAATGGCGCGCCCGACTATCAGCGCATGGCGAGCGCCGGCTGAGAAAGGGAAAGCGGCGGGCGATCCCGCCGCGACTGCCGCGCCTCACGAATAGTTGGGCGCATCGGGCTTGCGAAAGATCCGGATCGGATCGCCGGGTGTGATGTCGCGGCCGGTGAAGGTCACATACGCATAGAGCGCGAGATACGCGACGGCGATTGCGCCGACGAGATAGAACAGCCAAGCTCCCACGCGCTTCATCGAACCGTCACGTCTGCGAAACATCCGCGGCTTTTAGTGCGCTGGCCGGCAAAGCGCCACGGCCAACATGCCGCGCCGGCCCCCTTGCCGTTCCCTTGCCATTCATCCCTTGAGTCTTGCGGGCGGTTGCCTTATTCAATCTCCTATTGTGTTTCTATTTTAGACAACTGGAGAGTGATATGGCCCTTTACGCGCAGACCAGCGGCACCCTGTCCACCACCTCCGCGACGTTCACGGCGATGCAAGGCCTCAGCCTGACGATCCCGGAGGGCGTCGGCACCACCGCGATCATCACCCTCAACGTTCCGAATCCCTACGCCACCGGCAACGATATTCCGGGCGGCATGTTCGGCGTCACTGTCAATGGCGCGGTCTCGCCGGTGGTCGCGAGCTTCACCTATAACGAGACCCCGTCGAGCTTTGGCCGCATCCCGACCACGCTCGTCGTCGGCATTCCGCTGGGCAATTCGGCTCAGACCATCCAGGCCGTATGGGCCGGCGTCCGCGGCAGCACCGTGATCATCGACAGCCCGGCGTCGCTGAGCGCAGTCTTCTGACGCCTGATCCGGACAAGCAGCGCGCTAGCGCACGCCCCGGGGATGAACGTGACGTGACGGCAGGCTGACCTCGGCCAGCCTGGCGGCGTCTTCGTCGCGGTCGATCGCGACATATTCGCCGTGCCAATACGCCAGTGCGGCGGTGCGCTCCGATGCGATCACATCGAGCACGCGACCGATGACGATCGCGTGCGAATGCCGCTCGATGACCTCCTCAACCTCACAGTCGATCGCAGCCAGCGCCCCGACCAGCAACGGCGCGCCCGAGGCGCGCGTCGTCCATTCGGCTCCAGTGAACCGGTCGGCGCCCTTCAGGCCGCCCTTGCCGGTGAAGCGCTCGGCGATCTCGAGCTGATCCGCGGTCAGGATGTTGACGCCGAACACGCCATGGCGCGCGATCAGCGGCCACGACGAGGCAGCGCGGTTGATGCTGACGACCAGCGACGGCGGCTCGACCGACAGCGACGACACCGAGGTCACCGTCATTCCCGAGATTTCCTTGCCCCGGCCGGCCGTGATGACGCTAACGCCGCCGGTCAGATGGCGCATCGCGCCGCGGAACTCGGTGGCGGAGACCGCGGGCTCGATCGAAACATTACGGACAACGGAATTCATGGCGGCCTCACAGATCGGACGTGTCTTCGCTGCCCTCGAGCAGGTGCTTCAGTATCTCGCCTTCCAGCGCGGCGAGCTCGGCCGAACCGCGGCGGCGTGGCCGCGGCAGGTCGATCGTGACATCCTCGGCGATCCGGCCGTCCTCGATGACCAGCACGCGGTCGGCGAGCGCGACCGCCTCGGCGACATCGTGCGTCACCAGGATCGCGGTAAAGCCCTGGTCGCGCCAGACCCGCTCCAGCAATTGCTGCATCGAGATCCGGGTCAGCGCATCGAGCGCGCCGAGCGGCTCGTCGAACGCCAGCACGCGCGGCTGGCTGACCAGCGCCCGCGCCAGGGCCACACGCTGCTTCTGGCCGCCTGACAGCACCGAGGGCCACTGGGCGCGCTTGTCGCCGAGGCCGACCTCGACCAGCGCCCGCTCGGCGCGGGCCTGCGCGTCGGCCGATGAGCGCTCGCGCCCAAGCCCCACCTCGACATTGGACAGCACCCGCGCCCAGGGCAGCAGGCGCGGCTCCTGGAACATGACGCGGACGTCCTGCGCCCGGGGTTCTTCACCGAAGGCGATGCTGCCCGCCGTCGGCGCGTCGAGGCCGGCGATCAGGCGCAGCAGCGTGCTCTTGCCGCAGCCGCTGCGGCCGACGATCGCGACGAACTGGCCGGCCGGGATGTGCAGGTCGATGCCGCGCAGCACCTCATTGTCGCCGAACGCCTTGCGCAAGCCGCGGATGGTCAGCGACAGGCCGCGGGCCGCGCCTTCCGCCACGCGCCGCAAATGCCGCGCCTTCACGACGATGTCGGCGTGGTCGACCGGTTCGGCGTCGACGGGCTGGAAACGAAGCGCTTCTTGCATTCTCATTCTCACTTCTTCTGGAAGGCGGGGTGCCACGACAAAGTGAGCCGCTCCAGCGCCCGCGAGGCGCTGTCGGCGAGCTTGCCGAGCAAGGCGTAGATCAGGATCGAGAGCACGACGACGTCGATCAGCATGAATTCGCGCGCCTGCATCGCCATGTAGCCGAGGCCCGACGAGGCCGCGATGGTCTCGGCGACGATCAGCGTCAGCCACATGATGCCGAGCGCGAAGCGCAGCCCGACGAAGATCGAGGGCAGCGCGCCCGGGAAAATCACCCGGCGGAACAGCTCGCCGTCGGTCATGCCGTAGATGCGGCCCATCTCGATCAGCTGCGGATCGACGGTGCGGATACCGTGCAGCGTGTTGAGATAGATCGGGAAGAACACGCCGAGCGCGACCAGGAACAGCTTTGCCGACTCGTCGATGCCGAACCACAGGATGACGAGCGGGATCAGCGCCAGATGCGGGATGTTGCGCACCATCTGCAGCGTGGTGTCGGTGAGCTTCGCCGACAGCTGCGACAGCCCGTTGGCGAGCCCGAACGCAAAGCCGATGCCGCCACCGATCACGAAGCCGATCGATGCGCGCCAGAAGCTGACCCAGATATTGCGAACGAGTTCGCCCGAGAGCAGCAGCTTCCACCCGGCGAGCGCGACATCGGTCGGCGCCGGCAGCACGCGCGAGGGAACAAAACCGGTGACGCAGGCAAGCTGCCAGACCAGTACGATCGCAAGCGGCACGATCCAGGGGATCAGGCCGTCGACCTTGGGGAGTTTCGGCGCGCCGACACGTGGTAGTGAATCGATCAAGCTCATGATTGCGATGCCTGCTTCTGCGGACGGTAGTCGTTGCCGATGGTTTCTCCGAACGGCCCGGTGTTGACGCGGATCGGCGTCACGTTGCCCGGCTGCGCCAGCGACAGCAGCGGGAACACCAGCTCGGCGAACCGATAGGCTTCCTCGAGATGCGGGTAGCCCGACATGATGAAGGTATCGACGCCGACGTCCTGATACTCCTTGATCCGCGCGGCGACGGTCTGGGGATCGCCGACCAGCGCGGTGCCGGCGCCGCCGCGCACCAGGCCGACGCCGGCCCAGAGGTTCGGGCTGATCTCTAGCTTGTCGCGCCGTCCGCCATGCAGCTGCGCCATGCGCTGCTGGCCGACCGAATCCATCCGCGCAAAGATCTTCTGCGCGGCAACGATGGTATCGTCGGTGACGTACTGGATCAGTTCGTCGGCGGCGCGCCATGCCTCCGCGTTGGTCTCGCGCACGATCACATGCAGGCGGATGCCGAACGACAGCTTGCGGCCGCGTTGCGCGGCAACAGCCTTCACCTTGGCGATCTTCTCGGCGACCTGCGCCGGCGGCTCGCCCCAGGTCAGATATTTGTCGACGGTGTCGACCGCGACGTCGATGCCGGCGTCCGACGAGCCGCCGAAATACAGCGGAGGACGCGGCGACTGCACCGGATTGAACAGCAGGCGGCCATCCTCGATCCGGATGTGCTTGCCTTCGACATTGACCGTCTTGCCGGCGAGCAGATCGCTGTAGACATTGAGAAACTCGCGCGTCACCGCGTAGCGTTCGTCGTGGTCGAGGAAGATGCCGTCGCCCTTGTTCTCGATCGGATCGCCGCCGGTGACGACGTTGATCAAGAGACGGCCGTTCGACAGCCGGTCCAAGGTCGCGGTCATGCGGGCGGCAACGCTCGGCGACTGCAGGCCGGGCCTGACCGCCACCAGATAGCGCAGGCGCTCAGTCCAGGGCGCGACGGCTGATGCCACCACCCAGGAGTCCTCACAGCTCCGCCCGGTCGGCAGCAGCACGCCGTAATAGCCGAGCTGGTCCGCGGCCTGCGCGATCTGGCGCAGATAGTTGAAGTTCACCTCGCGGCCGCCGATCGACGTGCCGAGATAGCGGCTGTCGCCGTGGGTCGGCAGGAACCAGAGGATGTTGGCGTTGGTTGGGGTGCTCACGTGCCCGGCCTCCATGCGACGTCGGAAATCTTGATTTGTCTGGGGATCAGGCCGAGCGCGAAGAACGTGTCGGCGACCTGCTGCTGATCCGCGATCACGGTGTCGGTGACCGGCTTGATGCCGTAGGCCTGCCGCTTCAGCGCGACCTCGACCACCGGCACCGACAGGCCGATGCTCGGCGCGAGTTGTTCGGCGACGGCCTGGATGTCGCCCTTGGCCCAGTCATCGACCGCGCTCAGCTGCGCCAGCACGAGTTCGACGATCTTCGGATCGGCCTGCAGGAACTTCTTCGAGGCGAAATAGAACTGATAGTTGGCGACGATGCCGGTGCCGTCGGCGACGGTGCGCGCGCCGGTCGCAGCCTCCGCCGCGGCCTGGAACGGATCCCAGATCACCCAGGCATCGACCGCCCCGCGCTCGAACGCCGCGCGCGCATCGGCCGGCGCCAGGAACACCGGCTCGATCTCGGAATATTTGACGCCGGCCTTCTCCAGCGCCTTCACCAGCAGATAGTGGACGTTGGAGCCCTTGTTCAGCGCGACCTTCTTGCCCTTCAAATCAGAAACCGACTTGATCGGGCTGTCCTTCGGCACCAGGATCGCCTCGCCTTTCGGCGCCGGCGGCTCATAGGCGACATACTGGATCGGTGCGCCGGCGGCCTGCGCGAAGATCGGCGGCGCCTCGCCGGTGTTGCCGAAATCGATCGCGCCGACATTGAGCGCTTCAAGCAGCGGCGGCCCGGACGGAAACTCGGTCCACACCACCTTGGTACCGACCGCTTTCAGCTTCTCCTCGAGCGAGCCCTTGCTCTTCAGCAGCACCAGCTTGCCGTATTTCTGATAGCCGATGCGGACGACTTTCTCCTGGCCGTAGGAGGCGCCGACGGTGGCGGCGACGATGCTGAGCGAGAGCACCGCGCGGGCGACCCAGCGCCGAAATAAACGCGTCATGGGAATATCCTCTGCATTGAATTGACCAAACGCGCCGATCAGGTCTGGGTGTTGCGCCAGACGATGTCGCGGATCGCGATCTGCCTTGGGATCAGGCCGAGCTTGAAGAAGCGGTCGGCGACGCCCTGCTGGGTCGCAATGATGTCGTCGGTCACGGGGCCGACCGAGAAGCCGGCCCGCTTTGCCGCGATGGTCTGGATATCGAGCGGGACGCCGGTGACGGCGGCCAGCGATTTCGCGACCTCGTCGGGATGCGCCTCGGCCCATTTCGCCGTCGATGTCGTGACATCGACGATCTGCTGCAGCAGGGCGCCGTGCTTGTTCGCGAAATCGCGGTTAGCGATGTAGAACGCGTTGGTCTTGGTGATATCGCTGCTCTTGACCAGAATGCGACCGTTCTGCCTGGTCTCGGCGATCGCAAAATACGGATCCCAGATCGCCCAGGCATCGATGCCGCCATTGGCAAAGGCAGGACCTGCGTCCGGCGGCGTCAGATAGACCGGGGTGATGTCGTCATAGGTCAGCCCGGCCTTCTCCAGCGTCTGGATCACGACGTTATGCGCGCTGGATCCCTTGGTGAAGCCGACCCGCTTGCCCTTGAGATCGGCGATGGCGGTGATTGCCGAATTCTGCGGCACCAGAATGCCGGAGCCATTGATGATGGGCTGCGCGGCGGCATAGACGATGGCCGCGCCCGCGGCCTGGGCGAAGATCGGCGGGGAATCGCCGACCGCGCCGTAATCGACGCTGCCGACATTCATCGCCTCCATCATCGGCGGGCCCGAGGAGAACTCGACCCATTTCACGCTGACGCCCTGCGGCTTGAAATGATTTTCCAAGGCCTCACGCTGCCGCGTGATAACGAGCACGCCGTTCTTCTGGTAGCCGATACGAATTTCCTTCGCGTCCGCCTGGGCCTGCGCGCGCCCTGACAGCGCAGCAGCAGCTGCTGTGACAAGCGACAGCTGGAGGAACTCACGACGCTTCATTCCAAGACTCTCCTGACGATCAAGCGCGCTTCTCAACACGCGATCATGCGATGTCAGGATGATGGGGCGCGCGAATGAAGCTGTCGAGCACCGCACAAAAATAGCGATGCCGGCACTTCGGTGCAGGCATCGCACGTGCCGTTTCGTTCAAGGCGCGGGTCGCGCGTAGCGAATTATTTTCTTCACGCGATCGCGAGGTCGCTGCTCAAGAATCGATCAGCCCGCGGCTGCGGTCTTCGGGCCGACATTGACCGCGAGTTTACCGTAGCGGTCCGAGAACGCCTGGGTGTCGATCTCCTCGAGCTGGATCGAGCCGTCAAGCACGCCCTTCTTCCAGGCATCGTGCTCGGGATCATGCTGGAACTCCGGCATCACTTCCTTGCCGAACAATTCGAGCGACTCGCAGATGTGCTCATGGGTGTTCTTGCCGGCCTGGTTGAGCAGGATCACCTGGTCGATATGCGAGGCGCGGAAGCGCCGCAGCTTCTTAGCGATCGTTTCCGGCGAACCGATCAGGCCGCCGCGCAGCGCGGCCTCCTGCGCCTCGGGATTCTCGCGCTTCCACTTGTTGTACTCGTCCCACATGTTGACGGTGCCGGGCGCCGGCCGCTGCCGGTTCTGCGCCTGACCGTAATAACGCAGCGCGAACTGGAAGAAGGTCGCGCCGTCGGCGCGCCGACGCGCTTCCTCATCGGTCTCCGCGCACATGAAGAACGAGACCAGCGCCATGTTGGGATTGATCTCGTAGCCGGCGAGCTTCTTCAGCCGCTTGGTGATCGCGTTGTAATAGGCGTGCACCCAGGCATGCGCCGCCTCGGCGCTGACGAACTGGAAGCCGAGCGCGCCAAATCCGTTCTGGCCGGCGCGTTCGATCGTCGGCAGCTGCGAGCACGCCATCCACAGCGGCGGATGCGGCTTCTGCACCGGCTTCGGCACGACGTTGCGCAGCGGGATGTCGAAATACTTGCCGTGATGTTCGGTGCCTACCTTGGTGAACATCGGGAAGATCGCACTCACCGCCTCCTCGAACACCTCGCGCTTGGTCTCCATGTCGCGGCCGAACGGCGTCAGCTCGGTGATCGAGGCGCTCTCGCCCATGCCGAACTCGCAGCGGCCGTTCGAGAGCAGATCGAGCACCGCGACCCGCTCGGCGACGCGCGCGGGATGATTGGTGGTGAGCTGGAAGATGCCGTGGCCGAGCCTGATGTTCCTGGTGCGCTGGCTCGCGGCGGCGAGGAAGGATTCCGGCGCCGGCGAGTGCGAATATTCCTCGAGGAAGTGATGCTCGACGACCCAGGCGTAGTCGTAGCCGAGCCGGTCGGCGGTCTCCAATTGCGTCAGCGCGTTCTGGTAGAGCCTGAGCTCGTCGCCGTCGTTCCAGGGGCGCGGCAGCTGCAGCTCGTAGAAGATGCCGAATTTCATGGCGTCACTCCCAAGGTCGCGTGCTTGACCATTTGTCGTGGTCCCCGACCATTTGTTGTTTTGCGGCAGTCTAGTGCCACAGCACCCCAAGTCTAGCCTCGGGGACGAAACCACAATTCCGCGTAGCGGAAGCCGGCTTGATCGGAACGCACGAATGGTTAGCTTGCAACGAGCTGAGTCGCGGCGTTATTGATCGCGCTCACCCTTCCGAAAGCTCATGACCACCTTTACGCCGCACCAGGATTCCGCGCTGAAAGCCGTTGCCGACTGGCTGAAAGCCAAGCCCGGCCAGAACGGGACGCCGCCGGTATTCCGCCTGTTCGGCTATGCCGGAACCGGCAAGACCACGCTCGCCCGCCACATCGCCGAAGGCGTCGATGGCGAGGTGAAATTCGCGGCCTTCACCGGCAAGGCGGCGCTGGTGATGCGCAACAAGGGCTGCGACAGCGCCTCCACGATCCATTCCCTGATCTACCGCGCCCGCGAGTCCGGCGTCGAGCAGCCGAGTTTTGAGCTGTGGGACGACGCGCCGGCATCAAAAGCGAAGCTGATCGTGATCGACGAATGCTCGATGGTCGATGCCGAGCTCGGCCGCGACCTGATGTCGTTCGACTGCCCGCTGCTGGTGCTCGGCGACCCCGCGCAATTGCCGCCGATCCAGGGCGGCGGCTTCTTCACCGACGCCGAACCGGACGCGATGCTGACCGAGGTGCACCGCCAGGCGCAGGACGATCCGATCGTGCGGATGTCGATGGATATCCGCGAGGGCCGCGAGCTCGAGATCGGCCGCCATGGCGAGAGCGAGGTGGTCTCGCGCAAGGAGCTCGATCCCGACCGCGTGATGAGGGCCGACCAGGTGCTGGTCGGCCGCAACAACACCCGCCGCGCCTACAACATGCGAGTGCGGCAGCGGCAGAACATCGAGGATCCTCTCCCCGTCGCCGGCGACAAGCTGGTCTGCCTGCGCAACAACCGCAAGAAGGGCCTGTTCAACGGCGGACTGTGGCGGGTCAAGGCGCGCGCGCAGTCGAAGTCGAAGATCATCACCATGCGCGTGATGCCGGACGAGGATTTCGGCTACAAGGTCACCAAGGTCTCGGTGCGCGGCGAATGTTTCGACGGCGGCGTCGAGGGCGTGCCGTGGGAGCAGCGCAAGCCCTATGACGAGTTCGACTACGGCTATGTGCTGACCGTGCACAAGTCGCAGGGCTCGCAATGGGACGACGTCGTGCTGTTCGACGAGAGCTTTGCGTTCCAGGACTCGCGCGCGCGGTGGCTCTATACAGGCATCACGCGGGCGGCGAAGCGACTGAGCATCGTGGTGTGAAGGTCCCGCAGGCGCCGACGTCATCCTGACAGCAGGTGAGCGTATGCCTCGCAGGCGGGCCCAACCTTCAGCGTCGTCCTGGCGAAAGCCAGGACCCATTACCCCGCCTGCTTGTTGTTGCGGGACGCTGGGGCCACGATCCCGCCTACAGTTACATTTGGTGGTTATGGGTCCTGGCCTTCGCCAGGACGACGGGCGTGGAGAGGCCGCGGGCAAAAATCCATCACCGTCATCCCTGAACCTCGCTGATTTCCCTCACGAAACCGTGTGGCCGGCGCGGTAACAAAACGCTCCTTCGCCCGTATTTTGAAGCGTCGGAGCAGCCCGGCCCGATTTGCCAATGCCGGCTCCCGCTCTAGACTGGCCCCCAATTGCGATCCCACGAGGAACCCATGCCCAAAAGCTCCCTCAGCCGCCTCTCGCTTTGCGCCGCCGCGATCGGCGCGCTGGCCGTTGCCGCTTTTGCCGTTGCGCCCTCGCTTGCCGCCGAGGACGCCGTGGTCATCCCGCCGCCGGCCGCGAGCGCGCCGGAAACCGGCATCAAGACCGCGGTGCTTGCCGGCGGCTGCTTCTGGGGCGTGCAGGGCGTGTTCCAGCACACCGCCGGCATCGTCAGCGCGGTGTCCGGCTACTCCGGTGGCAGCAAGGCGAATGCCGATTACGAGAAGGTCTCGACCGGTACCACCGGCCACGCCGAATCCGTCGAAATCAAGTACGACCCGCAGAAGATCTCCTACGGCAAGATCCTGCAGATCTTCTTCTCCGTCGTGCACGACCCGACCCAGCTGAACCGCCAGGGGCCCGACTCCGGCACGCAGTATCGCTCGGCGATCTTCACGACCAGCGACGAGCAGAAGAAGGTGGCGGACGCCTATATCGCCCAGCTCAACGCGGCCAAGGTCTACAAGAAGCCGATCGTCACCAAGGTCGGCGCGCTGGAGGCGTTCTATCCGGCGGAGGGCTACCACCAGGACTACCTGACCCTGCACCCGAACCAACCCTATATTGCGTATAACGACATCCCGAAGGTCGAGAACCTGAAGAAGATCTTCGCAGAGGACTACATCGAGAAGCCGACGCTGGTGAGCAGCACCAAGGTCACCAACTGAGCATCTCGCAAAGGAGGCTGAATGTCCGATACCAAAACCGACGGCAAGGTCCGCAAGAGCGAGGCCGAGTGGCGCAAGGAATTGACGCCGATGCAGTACGCCGTGCTGCGTGAGAAGGCGACCGAGCGGCCCTTCACCGGCGAATACGAGCATGATCCCCGCAAGGGCACCTATGTCTGCGCCGGCTGCGGGCAGCCGCTGTTCGAGTCCGACCAGAAGTTCGATTCCGGCTGCGGCTGGCCGAGCTTCTCCAAGCCCGCGGTCGAGAGCCATGTCGACGAGGAGCGCGATGTGAGCCACGGCATGGTCCGCACCGAGGTGCTGTGCTCGAAATGCGACGGCCATCTCGGCCATGTCTTCAACGACGGCCCCGGCCCCACCGGCCTGCGCTACTGCATCAACTCGGCGGCGCTGAAGCTGAACGAGAAGAAGTAGCAGCGGCCACTCCGCGATGGATTGCCGGGTCAGGCCCGGCAATGACAATGGTGGGTCCGGCAAATATCCAGGCCTTACGTCGAACGATTTCTCCGCCCCGCGCGACCAAGAACCGGTCGCGCGGGGTTTTGTTTTGGCGCGGCCGTCCTTCCGCGCGCGTAAACACAAGGAAATTTTGATGTCGCCAATTCCAGCAAAGCTTTTGTTTGGTCTCGGTCTTGCCAGCTTCATCATCGGGAGCGCGGTGAGCATGCCGGCGTTCGCCGCCGACAAGATCTCGCTGTTCAAGGTCATCACCTCCAAGGACGAAATCGTCATCGGCCTGACGGACGCCGACCTCGCGCAGGTCGAGGGCCAGAATGCCGGCGGCATTGCCAAGATGCTGGTCGCCAAGGGCTCGATGAGCGTCTGGCAATACGCCGTGCACAAATCCGCTTCCGGCGAGCTCGAACAGGCGCCGCTGCACAAGATCGGCCTGATCGCCAGCGACTCGCTGCGGGTCGAGCTCTATCCGACGCCCCTGAAGGTGCTCCCGATCGACGAAAGCAAGAAATAGCCGCCCCGGCGCCCAACAATATCCTCGTGATCGGCCGGCGGCCTTAACGACTCGCGCCCCGGAATGTGCTTTGCTCCGAATTTGCGGGGCCGTAGGCGTCTCGCCGTGCGGCTGCCGCCTGTTCTGAGGAGGGCGCCATGTCGCTTGGACTGATCCTCATCATCCTCCTGCTGATTATCCTGCTGGGCGGCTATAGCGGCCGCATCCGCGGCTACGGCTATGGTCTCGGCCACTCCGGAATGGGCCTTTTCGGGGTGATTTTGATCGTGGTCGCGATCCTGGCCTGGCTCGACAAGATTTAATGGCTGTAAGCCATTGAAATAAATGGAGTTATTTTGATTGACCGCGTGCCATGCGCGGATTCAGCATGTGCCCTGCCGGGGGCGCTTCTGGGGTCGCATTTTTGTCAAAGAGGCCTATATTAGGGATCGAAATGACATGTACGGCGCGCCGCCGATTGTAGGCCGCCGTCCCCCAAAATCCCTTTCGCCGCTCTATGCCAAGAACACAAGAGGTCGTCGACCATGCGTCCCCTGCGTCCGTTCAACTATAACACGTCCGCTGAACTGTTCCCCGCCGCGATCCGCAAGAAGAAGCGGGCCGGCTTCGCCTATCGCCGTTTCGGCACTGCCGCCGAAGCCGTGCGCTTTGCGATGGAAGAGCTGCCGGCGGACTCGCTGAACGGCGCCTACCTCCAGGTCGAGGAAGCCCGTTTCGACCAGAACGGCATCCGTTCGCTGTATGAGAGCGAAGGCTTCCCGCTGCCGCGCCGTCCGCGCCCCGAGCCGGCCCAGACCGACGCCGACGCGGCATAGACCTTCTACTCGTCGCTAACGAAAAGCCCTCGGACCGATCCGGGGGCTTTTGTTTTTGAGGCTAGAGTCTCGGCTGCTTGTCGAGCCAGCGCCGCAGCATCCGCACATTGCGGATATTGGCGCGGAACATGACGTCGAAGGCATCGCCCGCCACCGGCACCATGCCGACCACGCCGTCGACCGCGACATTGGCAAGCATCCGCGCGGTGATGTGCCAGGGCGCACCCAGCAGACGGGCCTCGCGCACCAGCCACAGCGAGATCGCGGTGGTGATGAGATCGCCGATCACCGGGATCAGGCCGATCAGCCCATCGATGCCGTAGCGGACATTGGTGCCCGGCACGACGAAGGCGACGTCGAGCAGCTTTGCGATCATCTCCAGCCGCGCGAGCCGCTCCTCGCGCGTCAGGTTGCCGAACGGGTTGGCGGTGGAGTTGCGGAAGTCGAAGCGGAAGCCTTCCTGAAAGGCACCCTGAAAGCCTTGGAACTGCGGATGCAGCGGACCATCGCGGAGCTCGCGCCCGTCCTGATCGATGACCTTGCCGCGCGCCTGCGCCCCGCCGAAAGGCGGCCGCGATCGCGTGGCGTGGGGGTTGAAAATGTCGTCCTCGGGCATGGCCATCACATGGTAACGCAGGCAGGTGGTTCAAGTTGCGTCACATTACCACTGTGTCACATTCAAGGCCGTTCAAGCCTCGTCACGTGCCCCGCGCCGCCGACAGCGTCAAGCCGAAGCGACGGCGGACGGAAATGTCCGCCGTTTTGCAACAATCAGCGAGATGTTTTCGCGCGAAGCGTGAACTGGCGAGATGCTCTCTTCGCCTCGCCTAATAGACGCCCTTGTTCATGGTTCTGAGCCGCTGAGCCAGCGTCCGCATCACCTTCAGGGCAAAATGCGGCGTCTGGCTGACGAGGAAGAGAAACTGCTTTTCCGAGACCGGGACGAGCTCGACATCCGTGAGCGCCGTGGCGGTCGCGCTTCTTGGCTCGTTGTCGATCAACGCCATTTCGCCAAAGATCGTGTCAGGTGCCAGCTCAGCCATGGTCTTGTTACCGACCTGAATGCGCACATAGCCGCTCTTGATCACGAACAGCTCGTTGGCCTGCTCACCTTCGCGAAAGATAAGGCCGCCGGCGCGGACCAGGCGTGTTTCGATGTCGTTGCCCGTCAGAAGGCTGAAGCTTGCATCTGCCACTCGAAATTCCTTTCCCCGAATCCGGATGCAGGTCTCATGCATCCGGTTGTCTTGCTGCTCCGGCTAAAACAAATGCGCGAAAACAAAGTAGAGCAGGCCCGAGATCAGCATCGCCACCGGCAAGGTCAGAACCCACGCCATGGCGATGTTGCGGACTGTCGACCATTGCAGGCCGGATCCGTTCGCGGTCATGGTGCCGGCGATGCCGGACGACAACACATGCGTCGTCGACACCGGCAAGCCGTACCCGTCTGCCGCGGCGATGGTCGCGGCCGCCGTGATCTCGGCGCAGGCACCCTGCGCATAGGTCAGATGGGTCTTGCCGATCTTTTCACCCACCGTCACGACAATCCGCTTCCAGCCGACCATCGTGCCGAGACCGAGCGCGATCGCGACCGCAATCTTCACCCAGGACGGAATGAATTTGGTCGCGGCATCCAGCGAGCCTTTGTAGCGATTGAGCGTCGCGACATCGGCATCGTTCAGCCCATTGTCGCCGCTCTTCATGAGCAAGCGCAGCGCCTCCGATACCAGATACATGTCGTTGCGCGTGTTGCCGACGGCCTCGGCCGGGAATTTCGCCAGCGAACCGTACTGAACGACCTGGTCGCGGATTTCGCCGACGAGAACGGCGAGTGACGGATAGGTATCGTCGGTGAGTTGCCGAAGGGCGATGTAGTTCGTCACCGCCGGACGCGGATTGCCCGTCACCTTGCGATCGGCTCCCTTATCCTCGATCACCTTGCTCGCCGCCGCCGAATTCGCGGTGAATGCCGCGATCTGGCTCGCAGGCATCGCGCGGTTGAGCGCGTAAGCGGTTGGGACTACGCCGATCAGGATGAGCATGATCAGACCCATGCCCTTTTGACCGTCGTTCGATCCGTGGAAGAAGCTGACCAGGGTGCAGGTCAGGATCAGGATGCCGCGGATCCACCATGGCGGCGGCTGATCGCCTTTCGGCTCGCCGAACAGCGCCGGCGTTGCGCGCAACAGCGCGGTTTTCAGCCCGTAGAGCAGGATGGCAGCGAGCGCAAATCCGAACAGCGGCGACAACAGCAGCGCCTTGCCGATGCTGACGGCCTGTGACCAATCCACGCCGGAGGTCCCCTCCCGTCCGTGCATCAGGGCGTTCGCGATACCGACGCCCATGATCGATCCGATCAGGGTGTGCGAACTCGAGGCGGGCAAACCAAAATACCAGGTACCCACGTTCCAGATGATGGCGGCGATCAGCAGCGCAAACACCATCGCGAAGCCGGCGCTGCTGCCGACCTGAAGGATCAGTTCGACCGGCAACAGCGAGACGATGCCGAAGGCAACGGCGCCGCTGGAGAGCAGGACACCGATCAGATTGAAGAGCCCCGACCAGACGACGGCAATGTGGGCCGGCATCGAACGGGTGTAGATCACGGTGGCGACGGCGTTCGCCGTGTCGTGAAAGCCGTTGACGAATTCGAAGCCGAGCGAGATCAACAGCGCCACGAACAGCAGCAGGAACGCGAGATAGGAGGTCTTGCCGACGCCCGTCGCGCCGACATCCGCGTAGATGCTGTAGGCCACGAACAGCAGCGCGGCGCCGATCACGCCGAGATAAATGATGCCGGTGAGAGGATGAAAGCCTTTCTCGAGATCGGGCCCGCCGCTACGCGCAGGCTCGATCGAACCAGGTAACGCTACATCGCTCATGGATCGCCCTCACAGCCGCGGGAGGACAAAAGCGGCCATGTGACATTTGGACTACGCTGACATGACGTCCATATGACAGCTCCATGAAAGGCAATGCGGCCGGCTTGCGGCCGGCGCCTAATCCATTGACGAGATTGCCATAATAGCGGCCCCCGCCGCTCGCCGTGCATTAGACACGACTTCCCGTCCGGCTGCGATGCGCTCGTTGCGCCGACCGGTCGGAAATCGCCGATCACGTCAAAGCTGACGACTTCTGCTTTTCCCGAGGCAATGAGTACATGCCCTAATGCTGGGATGCCGGCGTCGCCGGCACGTGCTGCTCTTCGGCATATTTGTGCGCCAGCCAGGACGTGATCACGCCCGGGATGAGGCCGACCATCCCGTAGAGGATGAACTGCACCGCGCCGCTCTCGGAGCCGTGCGAGGCGTAGGTCAGCGCCGCGCCGACGAACGCCACGAGACCTACGATCAGCATCCGCACCGTCGGCGTGATCCGCCGCATATGCATCAGGATGTCGTCGACCGCGCCGAACATCAGCGACGGCACGATGCCGAACAGATAATTGTATTGCAGCGACTTCACGAACACGGCGAGCAGCTTCGCCACCTCGCCGCCATTGGTCTCGGTCCAGTAGCCGGACTGATAGGTGGTCATGAGCAGCAGCAGGAAGCCGCCGATGAACGGCCCGATGGCTGCGAAGATCAGATAGCGTTTCATGGCGTGCCCCTGCCCGACATCAGGCGAGTGTAACGCAGTCACGCGACGGTTCTAGGGAAAATCGAAAGCGCCCGGTAATGTTCCGGGATCATCGCGTCGATGCGCTGCAACAGCCGGACTTCGCTGCGATACGGAAACGCCCGGACTCAGCGGGGCGATGAGATCGTGAGTACCGAGGTGAGCGCTGAAGCTGTTACTCACCCCACGCCGCGAACGCGTCGTTGAAGGCGCGCTCGCCGGGGGCGCCCTTTTCGATCGCGATGATGGCGCGGCGCTGGTTGGTGTAGACCAGCGGCACGTCGAACCAGGAGCGTTCCTTCAGCAGCTGCAGATTGCGCGAGCGGTCGGCGTCGACGTTGGAGAGGCCGACCAGGAAGAAGCCGTCGGTGACCTTGACCGCGAGCCCGGCCAGCGGCGTGCCGCGCGCCTGCTCGTTGGACTTCATCAGGATGCCCGGCACATTACCGACGCCGCCATTGGCGAAGTCCTGCGGCAGGATGAAGGTCAATTCCGCGGTATGGCTCGCCGGCAGCGATGAATCGGTGTTGCGGCGGAACGACATCGTCATCTTGAACTTGCGATCGGGGATGTCGATGTCGGCGCGCACGGCGATGTCGGGCTTCTGGTTGCCCGAGCCCTTGACCTGTTCGGTGCGCCAGACCACCGAACCGACATATTGCTTGCCCTTCGGATCCGACGGGTCCTCGTCATAAAGCACCACGCGCTGCGCCACCGGAGCGACCGGCTCGCCGGACGACGACGGCTGGCCGACGCGGTCGGTAATCTTCTTGCTCGAAGGCGTCGCCGCGGCATCCTTCGGCGCCTCGACCGGGGCCGAGGATTTGAACAGGCTGCTGACGAGGGTGGCGGCCTGCTGGTGGAACAGAAAGCCGGTGCCGACCAGGATCAGCAGGATGCCGATCGCGATCGCGGTCTTGAACGGGAACATCGAACCGACACGCGGCCGCTTCGGCTCGCCCTCGGCATTGCTGACCCGCGAGCGTGGCGGCGGCGCCTGGGGCGGCTGCGGGGCGTAGCGCTCCGCCTCCTCGATCGACTCGTCGTAGGAATATGGCGCCTCGGGATCGCCGCCGCGGTTTTCGAGGCTCGGCTCGAGCCGGTCGAATTCCGGCGAGGGCGACGGCACGTTGGCGTAGGTCTTGCGCGCGTTGCGGCTGGCCTGCGCCGCGGCCCGCCCGAGATCGTCGGCGTCGGCAGTGATGTCGCGGAAGCCGCGCACGCCCGGGGCGGCCGGCGGCGTCGGGGGCGCGCCTTCGGGGCCACGGCGCGGCGCAGCCGGCCGGGCGGACGGCGCCTGGGTATCGGTGCCGGCAGCAACCTGCGGGTTCTGCGGCCGCGGCGGGGCCGGCGGCGGCGCGTCGGGGCGCAAATTGCGCGGCGGGCGCGGTTCGGCCGGCGGCCGCGGGCGCGCGGCATTGTCGGCGGAATTGGCCTCGGGCGGCCTTGTATTTGCCTCCGGCGGTCTTGGATTGGCACGGCGCAGCGGGTCGCTGCTGCGGGCCGCCCCGCCGCCGGGGCGCGAGGCCTCGCGGGCGCGCTGCGCGGCCTCGGACTCGACCTTGCGCACCGCTTCTTCCAGCGACAGCCGTTCGCGGGTGATCTCGGATTCGGAGAGCGGCGGCTGCACACCGCGGAGTTGCTGGATCAACGCTGTCCGCGCCCGCGCATACAGCGCACGGCGGGCTTCGCCGGGGGCGTTGGGGTCCAGTCCGGCGATGGCACGGGCGATCAGCGGGTAGTAGTCAGCCATTTCCACACAATTGGTGGGATATAGGTAATATCCCGTTAAGCCTCGAACGGATTCTGTACCAGAATAGTATCTTCACGTTCCGGACTGGTGGAAAGCAGGGTGACCGGGCACCCCACCAGCTCCTCGACCCGGCGGACATACTTGATGGCCTGGGCCGGCAGGTCCGCCCAGGACCGCGCATTGGCGGTCGGCTGCTTCCAGCCCTCGATGATCTCATAAATCGGCTCGATTCGGGCCTGCGCGCCCTCGCCCGCCGGCAAATGGTCGATTTCCTTGCCGTCGAGCTTGTAGCCGATGCAGACCTTGATGCTGTCGAACCCGTCGAGAATATCAAGCTTGGTCAGCGCCAGCCCGGCAATTCCGCAGGTGCGGACGGTCTGCCGCACCAGCATCGCGTCGAACCAGCCGACCCGGCGCTTGCGCCCGGTGTTGACGCCAAATTCCTTGCCGCGGCGACCGATTTCCTCGCCGATCTCGTCGTTCAGCTCGGTCGGGAACGGACCCTGGCCGACCCGGGTGGTGTAGGCCTTGCAGATGCCGAGCACATAGCCGACCGCGCCCGGACCCATGCCGGTGCCGGTCGCGGCCTGCGCCGCCACCGTATTGGACGACGTCACATAGGGATAGGTGCCGTGGTCGACGTCGAGCAGCGCGCCCTGCGCGCCCTCGAACAAGATGCGCTTGCCCTCGCGGCGCTTGATATCCAGCAGCCGCCACACCGTCTCGGCATAGGGCAGCAGTTTCGGCGCGAACGCCGTCAGTTCGGCGAGAATCCCCTTGCCGTCGATCTCCGCCAGATTGTTGCCGCGGCGCAGCGCATTGTGGTGCGCCAGCAGGCGTTCGATCTTGTGCGGCAGGGTATCGAGATCGGCGAGATCCATCAGGCGGATGGCGCGGCGGCCGACCTTGTCCTCATAGGCCGGGCCGATGCCGCGGCGGGTGGTGCCGATCGAGGTGACGGCGTTGGAGGATTCGCGCAGCGAGTCGAGTTCGCGATGCAGCGGCAGGATCAGCGTGACGTTCTCGGCGATCCGCAGATTGTCCGGTCCGACCGCAACGCCCTGGCCCTTCAGCTTGGCGACCTCGTCGAGGAAGGCCTGCGGGTCGAACACCACGCCATTGCCGATCACCGCAAGCTTGTTCGGGCGCAGCACGCCGGAGGGCAGCAGCGCCAGCTTGTAGGTTTCGCCGTTGATCACGAGCGTATGGCCGGCATTGTGGCCGCCCTGGAAGCGCACGACGATGTCGGCCTGTTCCGACAGCCAGTCGACGATCTTGCCCTTCCCCTCGTCACCCCATTGGGCGCCGACGACGACAACATTGGCCATTGCGAAGATGTTCCCTTCAGGTGTTTCAGAGACCATGATCGCGGCGAAAACGCGTCCGCCCACAGCGACCATGCATGATATGCCCAGCCCAAACAGCGGCGGCCGGCCGCGCGCACGCAAGGCGCCTATCGGATAAAGGAAGCGGGTCGGCTGCGCAAGCAAGAAGGGGGTCGTTTACGCCTTTTAGAGCGGCGACAAGCCTTTGATATCCCCTGAAAATTCCATGCCGCGCCCGGCCGCTGCGGACTGGCGGGAATTTAATGTTGGGGTGGCCTGACGCTGACCGAACGGCCGATTGATCGCCGGGCCCTTTGCGGCGATCATTCGCCCGTATCAACCGGCCCGGACCATGCCCAATTCGACACAAGCGACGATTGCGCTGCGCAAGCTAGGCATAGCCTTCAGGCTCCACACCTATGTCTACGATTCCAGCGCCGAGAGCATCGGGCTGCAGGCGGCGGAGGCGCTCGGGGTCGACCCGAACCGCATGCTCAAGACGCTGATGGCGGAGGTCGACGGCAAGCCGGTCTGCGCCGTGGTGCCGTCCGACTGCGAGGTCAGCATGAAGAAGCTTGCCGCAGCCCTCGGCGGCAAGTCGGCCAGGATGATGCGCCCGGCCGATGCCGAGCGGCTGACCGGCTATCATGTCGGCGGCATCAGCCCGTTCGGACAGAAAAAGAAAGTGCCGACCGCGATCGACGAGACTGCGCTCACCCATGTCACCGTGTTCGTCAATGGCGGCCAGCGCGGCCTGCAGATCGAGATCGATCCGAACGACGCCGCGCTTGCCGCCGGCGCCACGATGAAGGCGCTGGTGGCGACGCAGGATTAGAGCTTCGGTTCCGATTGAATCAAAACCGAAGCTCCGGCTTCTTGCTTTAGCGCGTTTGCTTCACACGAACCGGTGTCCACTTCGCGCGAAAACGCTTCGCGCGATCAATGCGAGGGCTTGTCCCTGTTGAACTCCGCGCCGACATAGTCGGACAGGCCGGACAATTCCTCCGCCGAAATATCGTTGACGTTGAGCCTGAGCTGCATGATCGCGAGGTCGAGCAGATGTGCGGCGAAGGTCGCGCCGGCCGCCGTCACGATGCTGCGCTGCTCGATCAACACCGCGATGACGTCGCGCAAGCTGCGCATTTGCACTTGATCCATGGCCCTCTGCCCGATGCTGGCCGTCGTGATGTGTGTTGTCATTGGGATACCGATTGTAATGTGCTGATGGACGCCGCGCTGGCGGATGAAATGTATGGCAGCCGCTCGGCTTCCTCGCCGAGATGCAGGATGCGCGATGGCAACTCGCGGACTTCGATGTCGATCGTCATCGGCGGCGGAATCAGCGTCACCGAGGCTTTCGGCCAGGGCGCCGGATTCGGGCTGACGGCGGTGAAGCGATAGGCGGCGGCGATCTCGAGCGCGAGCAATTGCAACTCGAGCATCGCAACCCCCATCCCGGCGCAGGCGCGCGGGCCGGCGCCGAACGGGATATAGGCGTCGGTGTTGTAGCGCCGCGTCATCAGGAAGCGGTCGGGATCCTCGAAATGCCTGGGATCGCGCTGCAATTGCCAGGGACAGATCAGCAGCGAGGTGCCGACCTTGAGGTCGCGCCCGCCGATCGTCACCGGCTGCATCACCTCGCGCGAGAACCACCAGGCGCTGGGATAGAGCCGGCAAACCTCCTTGACAAACGTCGCGCTCAGATTGGCGCGCTTCACCGCGTCAAGCCGCAGCTCGCCGTCGTCGCCAAGGCATTCCGCCGCCTCGTCGGCAATGTCGTCCATCAGGGCGGGATCGGCGGCCATCTGGTAGAACATCCACGCCGCAGTCGAACCCGTGGTGTGATGACCGGCCAGCAGCAGTGTCAGGATCTCGTCCTCGAGATCGCGATCGCTCAGGCCGAGCGCCTCGAGATCCCGCAGCGCGCTGCTCGAGCCCGCCTTGCGGCGCAGGCGTTGCACCACCGTCGACATCGCAAGCTTGGCGCAGACCCGGTTCTGCCGGCGCCGGTACCAAGCCACCGGACCGAACGGCAACGCGCGGAACATCTCCTCGGCCAGATCGTCCTCGATCACGCCGACCGCCTGAACCAGCGCTTCCTCGTCGCCGGACGACATCAGCTGGGAGCCGAAGATCGCGACGCAGATGGTCCGGAGCGCCAGCATCGCGGTGACATGGTGCGGATCGAACGATCCGAGCCGCGCCAGGCTGGCGCCGACCGCGCGGATTTCGGCGCACATATGCGGCAGGAATTTCTCGACGCTGCCCTTGGCCATGTGCTTCTGCAGCACCGTCCGCCGCCGCTTATGCTCCTCGCCGCTCAGCATCAGCGAGCTGCGGCCGAGCACCGGCGTCAGCTTCTTGATCAGCTTGCCCTTTCCGATGTCGGTCTCCGGCGCCTTGAGGATCGGGCGCAGCAGATCGGGATCGTTCACCAGAAAGACGGGCGCGGGACCGAGCCGCAGGGGCACGAGCCCCAGTTCGGCCTCGTTGCCGCGCGTCAGCAACAGACGCAGCGGGTCACGCTGGAATGCTCGAACGTCCGAGAACATGTGAGGCATCGTGAATCTCCAATTGCCGTCCAAGGTCGAGGAATTTGATCAGGCCGGGATTGTCGGCGAGACCAAGCGGGATTTCTCCGGCAAGCGCCGTCAGCGGGCGGCCCATGCGATCATTGCCGATCACCTGCGGCGGGCCGTAGCGGCGGGTGCGGATGTCCATGCGGGTGAGGAAGCGCTCGTAGGAAAGGTCGGCGAGCGCCACGAGCGCCGCCGCCCCGCGCAGCTCGGCGAAGCGGAACATCAGCGCGTAGTTGACGCGTGCCGTCCGCGACCTCGCGACACCAGGCAGCACGCCGAAACGGCTGATTTCCCAGGCATCGCGACGGCTCGGAAAGCGGCGCACCGCAAGCTGCGGGAACACCGACTTGGTCAGGTAGGGATAGTCGGTGCGGATCGCGCGGAAGCCACCGACCAGCTCGGCGCCTGCGAACAACAGGCAGTGCTCGGTATACCAGCTGTCGAACTGATCGCGTTCGACGTCGCCGGTCGTGCTCAGAAGCCAGCCGCAATGGTCGACGAACAGCCGCTTGCGTAGCCGCAGCATCGCCCCGACATGCGCCGGATCAAGCTCTTCCCTGGTGATGAGTGCATGATATCCGTCCAATGAATGCGGCATTATCCTTTCCTCCAAATGCGGAACATGTGGAACGAAAGGGGCCAAATGTGGTACCCCCGGAAACCGGGGGTTTTAGTCAATGGGCCTGGTAGACGCGATTGCAACCATCGAGGCGTCGGATACCATCGACGAGCTCAGCTCGTCATTGCACCGTGTCATCCAGAATTACGGCTTCTCGGGCTTCGCCTTTGTCGATGCCGGCCGGCCCGACCTTGATCTGCCCTATCATGTCGGCACCTTTCCCGAGGCCTGGAAGCGGGCGTATGTGCAGAACGAGTTCGTCCATGCCGACCCGGCGCTGGCGCGGTCGCGACGCACCAACACGCCGTTCAGCTGGAGCAGCCTGAAGCTGCCGGAGCGAAGCGGACACAAGCGGGCGCCCGAGGCCAAGACGATGGATGCCGCCCGGGAGTTCGGCTTCAAGGACGGCTTCGTGGTGCCGTTCCATTACCGCGACCGGCTCGGCGCGGTGCATTCGAGCTCGACGGTGTTCTTCTGGGAAGACGAGCCGCGCGACTTCGACAAGCTGTTCGTCTGCCATCGGCATGAACTGCATCTGTTGATGATCTACTGGGTGCAGCGGGCGATGGACATCGTCAACCGCGACCAGCGCAACGCGCCGACCATCCTGAAGCCCGCCGACGCCGCCGAGACCATCAAGCTGACGGGACGGGAGAAGGAAGTGATCGCCTGGGCGGCGCGCGGCAAGACCGTGGCCGACACCGCGCAGATCCTCGGCATTTCGCCGGAGACGGTGGAAGGATTCATCAAGCAGGCGCTGCGCAAGCTCGAGGCCTCCAACAAGACGCACGGGGTGGCGAAGAGCATTGCGCTCGGGATCATCGACCTGTGAGCGGCGCCGCGCGGCCGTCGCGGCGCTCCGAGGGCTGCTTCCGTGCGCGCTGCTTCCGTGCGGCCGGTATCGCCGCGCGCGACGGCAACGCCGCGAACTGTGGCAAGGTCACACATCCGGGTTGGATTCGCCTCAGCGATCGCCCCCAGATTGCATTCGCGTACGATCTTGATAATAAGGCTGCATAATAGGGCTGCGGCCCGATGACAGGGATTTCAGACCATGGGTGCGTATTGCAGTGCCCGCCTAGCGCGACTGCCGAGCCGTCGTGAAAGCACGGATCGTCCAGCACGTCGCCCGGCGCGCCGGGACCGATTGTCGATCCGGGTGATCCGTAGAAGTCCCGTCGCGACGAACCGCTGTTCCATTTGCTACCAATCATCGTCGCGGACATGCTGTCGACGGACGTAGCTGGAGATCGCCCAAGCGCACCATGAGCACATCGCAGGACGACCAGATCGATCAACTGGTGCAGGCGCGCTGGCGCGCAATCGGGCTGTCGCAGGCAGATCTCGCAGAGATCCTGTGCGCGGGGGCCTCCCTGCACAAGAACGGCGTGGACGGCACCGTCAAAATCGAGACCGGGCGCCTCGCGACGGTCGCCGAGATGCTCGGAATCGCCGCCGACATCCTCAATCACCGGCCCGCCGCCACGGCGCACACGCAAGGCGGCAAGGCGTCGGAATCGCTGCAATCCCTGCTCGAGCTGCGCATGCTGCGGGTGTTCCGCGACGTCAAGGATCCCGACACCAAGCGGATCCTGATCGAGCTCGCCGAGCAGATCGTCAAGCGCCAGACCACGCCGCCGGAGACCGGCTAGAGGCTTGTGGCGTGTGCCCGACCGGCCTGGCAAGGCGCCGTCGCGCCTTCCGTAAGGGGCCTTCGCGCATGGTCGCGATGCGTCGATCACCATTGATAGAACGGCGGAATCCGTGTCTGTGACGGGTGCCGGGGCGATCCATACCGGCCCGGCGAAGGCCGGGCGGGCAGGCCGCGGCGTCGTGAACCCGGGCCCTTCGCATGTCTGCCACCGATTCCACCACAACGCCTGCGTCCGGCTCCTGGATCGCCAACCAGCCATATCTGCTGCTCTGCATCACCGCGATGTGCTGGGCCGGCAATGCGATCGTCGGCCGGCTCGCCGCCGGCCATATTCCGCCGGTGACGCTGTCGTTCCTGCGCTGGTTCGTGGCGTTCCTGATCATTCTGCCGTTTGCCTGGAAGCACCTCGCCAGCGACTGGCCTGCGATCCGCAAGAATCTCGGCATCATGATGCTGCTGTCGATGACTGGCATCAGCGCCTTCAACACGCTGCAATACTGGGCGCTCGAGCACACCCAGGCGCTCAACACGCTGCTGCTGCAATCCTCCGTGCCGCTGATGGTCGCGCTGTGGTCGCTGATCCTGCTCGGCGCACGGCTGACGCTGGCGCAGCTCTGCGGCGTGTTGCTGTCGCTCGCTGGCGTGCTGGTGATCCTGCTGCACGGCGACCTCACGACGCTGTCGAAGATCGAGTTCAACAAGGGCGACCTGATCTTCATCGCCGCGCTGGTGATCTTCGCACTGTACTCGGTGCTGACCCTGAAGCGGCCCAAGATCCACGGGCTGTCGGTCGCGGCCTTCACCTTCGGCTGCGGCGCGCTGTTCCTGATCCCGTTCCTGATCTGGGAACTCGGCACGCGTCCGGTCATGCAGCTCACCACCAGCAATCTGCTGTCTCTTTTCTATGTCGCGGTATTCCCCTCGACGGTGGCCTATCTGTGCTTCAACCGCGGTGTGCAGTTGATCGGCGCCAACCGCGCCGCGCCGTTCTTCCACATGGTTCCGGTGTTCGGCACCATCATGTCGATCGTGTTCATCGGCGAGCATCCGCAGGCCTTCCATTTCATCGGCTTCGCGCTGGTGCTGGCCGGCGTCTTCGCGGCGTCGCGGAGGCAGTCGGCCTGATCTTGCCCGCCGGAGGCGCGGTGACTATCGGCGGCAAATCCGCTATCTCTTGAGGTCTGCTTCGCGGACAGGTCCCCAACGCATGGCGCGCGCCAGCAATCTCGTGATCGGCACCCTGACGCTGGCTTTGATCGCCGGCTCGCTCGGCGGCTGGCTGGGCTATCAGCGCTATGCCGGCATCAAACGGATGGTGCCGTTCCGCGTCGTGTTCGAGGGCTCGGCCTCCGGCCTGCGTCGCGGCGGCAGCGTCAACTTCGCCGGCGTGCGGATCGGCGAAGTGGTCTCGATCAGGCTCGACCGTCATCGCGTGGTGGCGATGACGCGGATCGAGGGCAACGCCCCGATCAAGAAGGACACCCAGGTCGGCCTCGAATTCCAGGGCCTCACCGGGATCGCCTCGATCTCCTTCACCGGCGGCACCGACGATGCTCCGCCGCCCGCGCTCGGCGCCGACGGTATTCCCGAGCTGACCGCCGACGCCGAAGGCACGATGGGCATCCAGGAGAAGCTCCGGGTCGCGCTGCGTAATGTCGACCGCGTCATCACCGAGAACGAGGCCGACATCAAGGACTCGCTGCTCGGGCTCGAGAACTTCACCAACTCGCTGTCCGGCAGTGGCGAGCTGATCGCAGGCTTCATCGATGCCGCCGAGGACGGCGTCGACGCGGTCGACAGCAAGTTGACGTCCGCCGACAAGTTCCTGAAGAGCTTCGGTAGCGACAAATATGGCGGCGAGCTGCTGCCGACCGTGATCTCGCTGCGCGAGCTGATCCAGAGTTTTGACAAGAAATCCGGCGCCATGATTGCCGAGACCCGCAAGACGCTCACCGACGTCAGCCAGTCGGTCAACAAGTTCAACGAGAAATTTGTCCCGCCCGCCGCAAGGCGCTAGCCTCGCGTTCCAGCCAAGAACCAAGAACAACGGAAACGCCCAACGTGCACGACCGGACCGCAGCCCCTGCCACGCCTCCCGCAACCGTCAACCGCGCGGCCAGCGCCGTGCCCCGGCATTTGCGACGCTATCTCACGCTCGACGATTTCGAGCCGCAGGCGCGGCGGCTGCTGCCGAAATTCCTCTACGGCTACATCTCCGGCGGCGCCGAGACCGACGCGGCACGATCAGACAATCGCCGGGCGTTCGACGAATACGGCTTCGTGCCGCGGGTGCTGAAGGACGTCTCCGGCCGCGACCAGACCACGACGCTGTTCGGCAAGAGCTACGCCTCGCCGTTCGGGATTCCGCCGATGGGCTCGTCCGCGCTGTGCGCCTATCGCGGCGACATCGTGCTGGCGCGCGCAGCGGCCGCGGCCAATGTCCCGATGATCCTCTCGGCCTCCTCGCTGATCACGCTGGAGGACGTCCGCGCCGCCAACCAGCAGGCTTGGTACCAGGCCTATCTCGCCGGGCTCGACGAACGGATCGAGCCGCTGGTCGATCGCGTCGCCGCGGCCGGCTACGACACCTTCGTCGTCACCGCCGACGTGCCGGTGCCCCCCAACCGCGAGAACAACATCCGCAACGGCTTCCAGGTGCCGCTCGAGATCACGCCGCGGGTGTTCTGGGACACCATCACCCATCCGGACTGGCTGCTGAACACCTGGGCCCGCACCGTGTTCAATCACGGCATGCCGCATTTCGAGAACATGGACGCCAAGCGAGGCCCGCCGGTGCTGTCCAAGAACTTGATGCGCAACATCGGCAGCCGCGACCAGCTCGCCTGGAAACACGTCGAGCTGATCCGCAAGCGCTGGCGCGGCAAGCTCGTGGTCAAGGGGCTGATCTCGCCGGAGGACGCGCGGCTGGCGCGCGAACACGGCTGCGACGGCGTGATGGTTTCCAACCACGGCGGCCGCCAGCTCGACTACACCGTCTCCGCGCTGCGCACGCTGCCGGAGATCGCGGCGCAGAAGGGCAGCATGACCGTGATGATGGACGGCGGCATCCGCCGCGGCACCGACGTGATCAAGGCGCTCGCGCTCGGTGCGGATTTCGTCTGGATCGGGCGCCCGTTCCTCTATGGCGCGGTGGTCGCGGGCGAAGCCGGCGTCTCGCGCGCGATCTCGCTGCTGCACGCCGAGATCGACCGCGATCTCGCACTGCTCGGCATCCGCAGCCTGAAAGAGATCACCCCGGACCTGGTGCGCAAGTTCTGAACTTACGTATAGCGCGCGGCGCCCATGCAGAGCGCGGTGATCGCGAGCAGCCCGGCCGCGATGCGCTGGGCGACCGCGAGCCGCGAACGTGCGGCTGACGGTTCGGCCGCGCCATTGCGCAGCTGCCTGATGGCGCCGCCGCCGACGATGATCTGCACGGTGATCGCGGCCAGCGCGGCGAGCGCGCCGCCCGCCAGGATCTGCTCCGACAGCGCGAACGAACCTTCATGGACCAGGCGCCAGAGCGTTGCGCCGGTCACGATCGCAACCGTCGCCGCGCCGATTTGGGGAACCAGCAGCTTTTCGCCACCGAGGCCGCCGGTGCGCGCCAACGTGAAGCTGGAGCCGGCCCAAAACACCGATGACAGGACGTGAAGGGACAGGGCTATGATGAGGACGGTCTGCATGATCTCGCTCCAAAGGGCATTGGAAATTAGATATACATAATGTATAGTCAATCTGACGAAAGCAAGGCCAGCCGATGCCGCCGCGCAGTTATGTGAGCCCGGCGCGCAGCGCCGCCGCCGCCGAGACCCGCGAGCGCGTGATCGAGGCCGCCTCGCGCACGCTGCGCGAAGGCGAGAGCATTGCGCGCTTCTCGCTGGATACTGTGGCGAAGGCCGCCGGCGTGACGCGGTTGACGGTCTATAACCAGTTCGGCTCGCGGCGCGGACTGCTCGAAGCCGTGTTCGACGAGATCGCGCGCCATGGCGGGCTGCATCAGCTCGCCGACGCCATGGCGATGGCCGATCCGCGCGCCGCGCTCGACCGCATGGTCGAGATCTTCTGCGGCTTCTGGAGCCGCGATTCCGCGGTCGGACGCCTGCACGACGCGATGGCGACCGATCCCGAATTCGCCGAAGCCTTGAGCGAGCGCAACGAGCGCCGCCGCCGCGGCGTCACCGCATTGGTCGACCGCATCGCGGGCAAGGGCGCGTCGCCGCAGGCCCGCAAGGACGCCGTCGACCTGATCTTCGCGCTGACGAGCTATCCGACCTTCGCCTCGCTGAGCGCCGGACGATCGCGGGATGAGGTCAGCCGGTTGGTTCAGGCGGCCTGCCGCGCGGCGCTGGCGCCGCTAATCAACCCGTCATCCTGAGGAGCCGCGAAGCGGCGTCTCGAAGGATGAATCGGCCCCAGCCGGGCCGTCGACCCTTCGAGACGGCCGCGTTGCGACCTCCTCAGGTCATAGATTTGAAGGGCGACGCTACCATCGGGAAAAGTTCGCGCTCCCCCTCACCCCACCTTGAACTTGCTGTAGGCCTCGCGCGTCGCGATGATGACGTGCTCCTCGCAGCCGTTGCGGCGATGCGGGTCGCAGCGGGTCTCGTAGTCGGCCGAGGTCATCATGTCGCGGAAGGCCGCGACGCTCGGGTAATAAACCAGCGCGAGGTAATCCCAGCGCTGGCCGGCCGGCTCGCCCAGCGCGACCGTCTCGGCGCTGCCGGTCCAGAGCAGCGTGCCGCCGCGTGCCTTGATCATCGGAACGGTGAGCGCGCTATAGCGCAGATAGGCATCCCAGCCCGAGCCGTCGCCGTCGAGCGACCGCTGGCGAAACCGCATCAGATTGACCATCACGACCGGAGCCTTTTGATCCAGTTCGCTCAAGCCTTTGACGTTCAAGAGATCGACACCCATCCACCAGCTCCCGCCCAAAGTCGCATCAGTCCGGGCCGGGTCGGACCGGCCGCAACGATTATGTCACATCGCGGGACTACCCTGAAATGCCGGCAGGCCGTAAGCTCGTCACCCGATCTCGGAGGTCAATGCCGTGATGACCCTTCCCGAACTGGCGGCCGACGCGCTCGGCAAATTCCTCGGCGAATACATGCAGCGCCGCTTCGGCTCTTCGCAGACCCAGCTGGTCGAGATGGTGCCCTCGATCGCGCGGATCGCGATCGAATGCATCGGCAACAGCGACGCGCTCTATCACAATGTCGAGCACACCATGCTGGTGACCCTGGCGGGCCACGCCATCCTGCGCGGCCGCGCGCTGCACTCGCATATGAGCGCCGAGGACTATGCGCATGTCATCGTCGCCTGCCTCACCCATGACATCGGCTATGTGCGCGGGCTGTTCGACGCCGACGACCAGGACGGCTATCTGGTCGCCGCCGACGGCCGCAAGGTGATCCTGCCGCGCGGCTCATCGGACGCGGCGCTGATGTCCTATCACGTCGACCGCTCGAAGATCTTCGTGATGGAGCGGCTCAAGGGCGTCGCCCTGCTCGACAAGGAGCGCATCGCGCGCGCCATCGAGGGCACCCGCTTTCCGCAGAGCGCGCCTGATGGCAATGAGGAGTTCGGCGAGGAGGCCATCCTGCTGCGGGCCGCCGACCTGATCGGCCAGCTCGGCGATCCCCATTACATCCGCAAGGCCAACGCACTGTACCTCGAATTCGAGGAGGCCGGACTGAACCGCCAGCTCGGTTACGATTCTCCGGCCGACCTCGTCGACCTCTATCCGCGCTTCTACTGGGACAGCGTCGCGCCGCACGTCCAGCAGGCGATCCGCCACCTCAACATCACCTCCAGCGGACGGCAATGGATCGCCAATCTCTACAGCAACGTGTTTCGCGCCGAGCGCGACATCTCGCTGTCGGGGCCGCAGAAGTAGGTTGAAGGCCGCGCAGGCCGCACCCAAGAACTATCCCCGTCATCCTGAGGCGCGAGCGGAGCGAGCCTCGAAGGATGAATCGGCCACAGTCGGGCCGTGCATCCTTCGAGGCTCGCCGAAGGGGCTCGCACCTCAGGATGACGGAATTCAGTTCTGTTACTCGGATCCCCTGCGGGCGGACGACGCCTTAGCGGTGTAGCTTCCGCGCCAGATTGCGGCCCCGCACGCATGGCTCCAATCCGCTCTTTCGTCTTGTGGCGGCGGCGGATTCGGGCACAACATCCACTCGATAATGACCGCCTTGCCCGCACCTGCCACAACCCCACGCCGCTCTCCGCTGCACTGGCTCAACAACCAGCCCTATCTGCTGCTCAGCCTGACGTCGCTGTTCTGGGCCGCCAATATCGTGCTGGCCCGGCATGTCGGCAGCCATGTGCCGCCGGTCACGCTGACCACGATCCGCTGGTTCGGCGTGTTCCTGATCCTGTTGCCGTTCGCCTGGCCGCATCTGAAGGAGGACTGGCCGAAGCTGCGCCGGGCGCTGCCGCTGATGCTGCTGTTGTCCGCGGTCGGCTTCGCGTTCAACAACGCGATCTCCTACTGGGCGATGCAATACACCGAGGCGTTGAACGCGCTGCTGATCCAGTCGGCGGGGCCGCTGTTCGTGGCGCTGTGGTCGCTGATCCTGTTCGGCGTCCGGTTGACGCCGGCACAGCTTGCCGGCATTGCGATCTCGCTGGCGGGCGTGCTGACCATCATCCTGCGCGGCGACTTCTCGGCGCTCGCCAGCATCAGCTTCAACCGCGGTGACATCATGTTCGGCGCCTCGCTGGTGTCGTTCGGGCTGTATTCGGCGCTGATCCCGCGGCGGCCGAAAATCCATCAGCTCTCGCTGATCTCGTTCACCACCTGCTGCGGTGCGCTGATGCTGTTGCCGGTGGCTATCTGGGAATTCGCCAACGGCGTGACGCTGAAGCTCGACGTTCTGACTTTCGCAACGCTGGGCTACACGCTGATCTTCCCGTCCACGCTCGCCTATCTGTTCTTCAACCGCGGCGTCGCATTGATCGGCCCGAACCGCGCGGCGCCGTTCTTTCATCTGGTGCCGGTGTTCGGCTCGGCGATGGCGATCCTGCTGCTCGGCGAGACGCTCGCGCCGTACCATCTGATCGGCTACGCACTGGTGCTCGCCGGCGTCATCATCGCCTCGCGGCAAGGGTCCGCGAAGCGCTAGCTGACGCCGAGGATACGGCTAGAGCGTTTTCGAGCGAAGTGGGCAGCGGTTCGCGTGAAGAAAACGCGTGAAAGCAAGAATCCAGAGCTTCGGTTCTGATTCAATCAGAACCGAAGCTCTAGCCTGCCTTGCGCAAGCCGACGGATTTGCGCGGCGAATGCGGCTTTGCCGCCAGCGTTTCCGTGATGAAGTCAATAAACCGCCGCACCTTGGCCGGCACGTGGTTACGCGAGGCGTAATAGACGTAGAGCGGAAAGCGCTCGTCGGGCCAGTCCGGAAACAGCTCGACCAGCGCGCCGCTCCGCAGGTGCTCATCGATGCCGAGATCGATCACCTGCGCGATGCCGAAGCCGGCCAGGCATGCGCCGAGCTTGGTTCCTGAATCGGTCACGGTGAGCCGCCCGTTGACCGCGACCGGCACCACCTCGCCGCCGCGCCAAAACTCCCAATCGAAGGGACGCCCGGTCGCCGCGTCGATGGCCAGGATGCACTGATGGTCGCGGCTCGCCAGCTCCCGCGGATCAAGCGGCCGGCCGTGTCGTTCGAGATAGATCGGCGAGGCCACGGTGAGCACGCGCGCATCGAGGACGCGGCGTGCAATCAGCGCCGACGGCGCCGGCTCGCCGAAACGCACCGCCAGATCAAAACCGTCGCTGACCAGATCCGCGATCCGGTCGCGGGTCTCGATCCGCAGCTCCATGCCTGGATTCTGCAGCAGGAACTCGCTCAGCTTCGGCGACAGCACCATGCGGGAGAACAGCGGGTCGACATTGACCCGCAGCCTGCCGCGGACCGCATCGCGCGATTTCGAGGTCTCCGCCGCCGCCTCGCCGATCCCGGCCAGATGCGCGGCAACCCGCTCGACCAGCGCGCGTCCTTCCTCGGTGAGCTCGACGGCGCGGCTGGTGCGGTGAACCAGCCTGGCATCGAGGCGCGCCTCGAGCTTGGCGATCGCCTTGCTGACCCCGGATTGCGTCATGCCGAGCCGTTCGGCGGCCCGGCCAAAACTGCGCGCATCCGCCAGCGCCGCGAGGACCACCAGGCCGCCAACCAGCCGACCGTCAACTTCGTCCATGCCGATGCCTCTCAGTCATCCAAGAGATGACCGTCCAGTCGTAGCACTCCGCCGCCATATCGGCCACTGTCGGCGCAGATCACCGGTTCGATCCGGTGCGGCCACCGCCACATTATCCGCTACGGAGATTTTGCAATGAGCGACATCCAGGCCATCGCATCCGCGATCGATGGATATTTCAACCTGATGTATGACGTCGACGATAGCCGGTTCCGCGACGTCTTCTCCGATGCCTGCATCGTGCACGGCATCCGGGACGGCAAGCACACGGTGCGGTCGGCCGCGGAATTCCGCGACTTCATCCGCAGCCGCCCCTCGCCGGCGTCGATGAAATCGCCGCGCGACGAGGCCATCATCAGCATCGACCAGACCGCGTCCGATCTGGCCATCGCCAAGGTGCGCGTCAGGGCCGGCCAAACCGGCTTCATCGACCATCTCGTGGTTCATCGGATCGACGGCAGGTGGCTCATCACCACCAAGGCGTTTCACGTCGCGCAGGTCTTTCCGGCGGGATCATGACGCCGCACGGGATTTTCTGAATATTAGAAATATGGCACTGATTTGCCCGACGAGTCAAGTTGGCTGGTCATAGGCCGGCCCTTCACCGGCTCCTTTGCATGGGGTTGTTTTTCGATTTTTTGGCCGCGCGTCCCCGCGACGGCCCGGGAGTCGGGCGCCTCCAGCGACAAAGGCGAAGCCATTGCGTCGGGATGACGGGGAAGCACGACCGCAGAAACCGTAGGGCGGGTTAGCCGAAGGCGTAACCCGCCGTCTGTTCGCGGATGAAGGCGGTGGGTTACGCTTCGCTAACCCACCCTGCGCAACCTTACGCCGCGCGCACCTTCTGCAGGAACTCGTCGACCGCGTTGCGCAGCATGCCGGACTGGGTGTCGAGCTCGCGTGCGTTCGACAGCACGTCGCCCGCCGCGGTGCCGGTGGCGGCGGCCGCGGTGGTGACGCCGCCGATATGGGCGGAGATCTCGCTCGAGCCGGCCGCGACCTGCTGAATGTTGCGCGCGATTTCGCGCGTCGCATCGCCCTGCTGGTCGATCGCGGTCGAGATCGAGGCCGTGATCTCGCTCATCTGCGCGATGGTCGCGGTGATGCCGCCGATCGAGGTCACCGCTTCGCCGGTGGAGGCCTGCATCGCGGCGACCTGCGCCGAGATCTCCTCGGTCGCCTTTGCGGTCTGGTTGGCCAGCGCCTTCACCTCGGAGGCGACCACCGCGAAGCCGCGGCCGGATTCGCCGGCGCGCGCCGCCTCGATGGTGGCGTTGAGCGCGAGCAGGTTGGTCTGGGCGGCGATCGAGTGGATCAGCTTGACCACCTCGCCGATCTTCTCGGCGCCGGTCGAGAGCGCCTGCACGGTCGCATTGGTGCGCTCAGCATCGGCCACCGCCTGGCTCGCGACCTCGCTGGAACGCGCCACCTGGCGGGAGATTTCCGCAACCGAGCTGGAGAGCTCCTCGGCCGCCGCGGCGACGGTGCCGACATTGTCGGAGGCAGAATCGGAGGCAGCACCGACGGTCGCGGCCCGCGCGCTGGCGTCGCTGGCGGTCGCGGTCATCGACTGCGCCGTGGTCTGCATGCCGGCGGCGGCGGACGCCACCGTTCGGACGATGCCGTTCACGCTGCGCTCGAAATCGCTCGCAAGGTCCTGCATCGCGCTGCGCCGCTCGGCGGCGGCGCGGGCCTGCGTCTCGGCCTCGGCCTGCTCGAGGCCGCGGATGCGGATCGCATTGTCCTTGAAGATCTGCACGGTCGCCGCCATCCCGCCGACCTCATCGCCGCGGCCGACACCCGGGATGTCGCCGTCGAGCTTGCCGTCGGCGATGTCGCGCATGCGTGCACCGAGCAGGTTGAGCGGCCGGGAGATGCTGCGGCCGATCAGCCAGGCGACCGAGCCGGAGATGATGCCGATGCCGAGGATCGCAAGGCCGAGCAGCCACGCGATCGGCCGCATCTTGGCGTCGATATCGTCGAGATAGGCGCCGGTGCCGAGATACATATCGAAGCCAGGCACTGCGACCGCGTAACCAAGCTTCCGGATCGGCGTCTCCTGACCAGGCTTCACGTATTCATAGAACAGCAGAATCTCGCCCTTGGCCTTCACGCCATCCATCAGTTCCTGCGACAGCTTGCGGCCATTGGTCACGACGTCCATCCGGTTGGTGCCGACCTGCTTCGGATCGGGTGCCAACACCGTGATGCCGTTGTAGTCCGTGCCGAACAGATAGCCCGAGCCGTTATCGTAGGTCATCGCGTTGCCGCGCTTGCCCAACTCGGCCAGTGCCGCTTCCTTGGTCATCTTGCCGGCGTCGACTTCCTTCTTCAGGCCTGCCGCCATGTTCTTCGCCATCTCGACGATGGCCTTGGCCTGGTCGATGCGAGCATTGGTCATCTCACGCTGCATCAGGTTGATCGCCAGGATACCGGCCGCGCACAGGCCGAGGAGCGCTACTCCCACCAGAATGCCGAGCTTGGGGGTGATCTTCAGATTTGACAGCTTCACGGGGATCTCCAGAGGAGGCGGGGAACGCGACGCGATTGGCGGATTGATTCCGCTCACCGTAATGTGAGACCCTTTACCTGATGGTTACGGAGGTTCTCCGTAGAAGCCCGGAGAATCGGGCGGCGGACCAACCGGCAATTGTGGAGAGAACAGCGCCGCTCGCGTACAAGTAGGGACAGCGGTGATCCAGGCCGCGCTCCGGGAATCAAGAACATCAAGAAGCAAACCAGCAAGAAGCAAGAACAGAAGACCTCAATCGGGAGCAGACAATGTCGAAATTCAGGGTGGTGACGCCAAAGGGCGCGAGCTTCACGGTCGCCGGCGGCGGCTATGATTACGAGCGGGAGGCGCTCGATCCGATCGGCGCCGAGATCGTCGAGGCGCCGGCCAACGAGGCCGAATTCATCGCCGCGGCACGCACCGCGGACGCGATCTACGCCAAGGGCATGCTAATCACCAAAGCGGTGATCGATGCGCTGGAGAACTGCAAGGTGATCACGCTCGGCAGCGTCGGCGTCGACTCCGTCGACGTCAAGGCCGCGACCGCCCGCGGGATCCCCGTCACCAACATCCCCGACACCTTCATCGAGGAGGTTGCCGACCACGCCATGATGCTGCTGCTCGCAGGCTTCCGCCGCCTGATCGAGCAGGACAAGATGGTGCGCAGCGGCCGCTGGGCCGAGGGCCGCCCGGCCCTCTTGAAGATTCCGCGGCTGATGGGCCAGACGCTCGGCTTCATCTCGTTCGGCCGCGTCGCCCGCGCGGTGGCCAAGCGCGCCGCGCCGTTCGGCCTCAGGATGATGGCCTACGATCCCTTCATCCAGGAAACGCTGATGTACGACCACGGCGTGATTCCCTCGACGCTGTCGGAGGTGCTGTCGCAGTCTGATTTCGTCTCGATGCACGCCCCGGCGCGGCCCGAAGTGCATCACATGCTGACCGAGAAGCATTTTCGTCAGATGAAAAAATCGGCGATCTTCATCAACACCGGCCGCGGCGCCACCGTCGACGAGGAATCGCTGATCAAGGCGCTGCAAGAGGGCTGGATCGCCCACGCCGCGCTCGACGTGCTGGAGAAGGAGCCGCCGTCGCACAACAATCCGATGCTCGGGATGGACAATGTTACCTTGACCGCCCACGTCGCCTCGGCATCGGCACGTTTTGACGAGGCGCGCAAGCGCCGCGTGGGCTACGAATTGTCACTAGTGCTGCAAGGCATGTGGCCGGTAAGCTGCGTCAACCCGTCGGTGCTGCAAGACACCGCGCTGCGCCGCTGGCAGCCCGTCAGCATGGATCGCGGTCCGAACAGCTGAGGCGGGATTGCGCTTTTCGCGCGAGGGCCCCGTCTCATGCGGGCCCTTCGCGCGCGGGTGCGCCGACACCACAAGACCCTTCACCGGCGACCAACGCCGGGAAGGAACAATGACAACGAAACAATAAGAACGGGAGTGCGAACGACATGAAGTACGAGATCACGCGTCGCGACGCGCTGGCGCTGGGGGCGTCCGCGGCGGCACTGGCGGTCACCGGGGCCTCGGCGCAGGACGCATCGAAAGTGAAGGCTGCCGACGTGGCGGCGCCGTCGCTGCCGATCGAGAAGGGCGCGACCTTGCGCATGTTGCGGCCGGTGCGCTTCGTCCAGGCCGACGAAGACGTGTTCCGCGCCAATGCCAAGCGCTTCACCGACAAGACCGGCGTCGAGGTCAAGGTCGACTTCGTCGGCTGGGAAGACATCAATCAGCAGACCGCGGTGACCTCGAACTCCGGCGCCGGTCCCGACATCATCATCGGCTTCGGCGACGCACCGCACATCTATATCGACAAGCTGATCGAACTGACCGACGTCGCCGACTATCTCGACAAGCGCTACGGCGGATGGCTGACGCTGGCGCGCCGCTACGGCATGCGCTCGAAGTCGAAGAGCTGGGTCGGCCTGCCGTTCGGCGCCTCGGGTGGCCCGCTGGTCTACCGCAAGTCGCTGGTCAATGCGGCCGGCTTCGACAAGGTGCCGGAAGACCACGCCGGCATCCTCGAGCTCTGCAAGAAGCTGAAAGCGGCCGGCAAGCCCGCGGGCTTCGCGCTCGGCAACGCCGTCGGCGACGGCAACGGCTTCGCCAACTGGCTGTTGTGGTCCCACAATGCCGCGCTGCTCGATGAGGAAGGCAATATCATCATCAACAGCAAGGAGACGATCGCCGCGCTGAAATATTTGAAGGAGCTCTATCCGACCTTCATCGCCGGCACGCCGTCCTGGAACGACGTCTCCAACAACCGCGCCTACTCGTCGCAGGAAATCGGCCTGACCGGCAACGGCGTCTCGCTGTACTTCTCGCTGAAGAACGATCCCGCGACCAAGGCGGTCGCCGACGACACCGAGCATCAGTTGCTGCCCAAGGGATTGGCATCGACCTCGCCGATGTCCGGCCTGACGCTGAATGCGATGGCGTTCAAGCACAGCCCGTATCCCAACGCAGCGAAGGCGTTCCTGCAATTCATGCTGGAGAAGGAGCAGTACGAGCCGTGGCTCAACGCCAACTCCGGCTACTGGTCGCAGCCGCTCGCAGCCTACGCCGACGCTGCGGTGTGGTCGGGCGATCCCAAGGTCGCGATCTTCAAGGACACGATGAAGAGCCCCTATTACAACGGCTACAAGGGGCCGATCTCGACCGCGACCGGCGCGGTCAACGCCGACTACGTGCTGGTGCAGATGTGCGCCTCGGTGGCGACCGATGCGGCAACGCCTGAGGCCGCCGCCGCGGAAGCCGAGCAGCGCGCCAAGCGGTACTTCCGGCGGCAGGGCCGGTAACGACGGTCATTGAAACTGCGAAACTTAATCAACCGTCATTGCAAGCGAAGCGAAGCAATCCATAACGCCCCAGAGGAGAGATGGATTGCTTCGTCGCTTCGCTCCTCGCAATGACGACAAGACGAGCATTCAATGTCCGTAACCACCCTCAATTCACGCGGCGCGGCACTACGCCAGCCGGGCTGGCTCGCGCGGCTGTTCGACTACAAGCCGTTCCTGATCGTGATGTGCCTTGCGCCCGCGGTCGGCCTGCTGCTGGTGTTCCTCACCTATCCGCTCGGCCTCGGCATCTGGCTCGCCTTCACCGACACCACGATCGGCCAGCGCGGTGTCTATATCGGGCTCGAGAACTTCCAGTATCTGCTCAAGGATCCCCTGTGGTGGAACGCGGTGTTCTACTCGATCTTCTACACCGCGGTCGCAACCTTCGGAAAGTTCGCGCTCGGCTTCTGGCTGGCGCTGCTGCTCAACAACCACTTTCCGTTCAAGAGCCTGATCCGCGCCATCGTGCTGCTGCCGTGGATCGTGCCGACGGTGCTCTCCGCGCTGGCATTCTGGTGGATCTACGATCCGCAGTTCTCGATCATCTCCTATCTGCTGGTCGACGTGCTGCACCTGCGCGACAGCAATGTCGATTTCCTCGGCTCGCCCTGGCCGGCGCGGTTCTCGCTGATCGCGGCCAACATCTGGCGCGGCATCCCGTTCGTCGCGATCTCGCTGCTGGCCGGGCTGCAGACCATCTCGCCCTCGCTCTATGAGGCGGCGATGCTCGACGGCGCCACCTCCTGGCAGCGCTTCCGCTACATCACCTTCCCGATGATGATGCCGATTCTGGCGATCGTGATGACGTTCTCGATCATCTTCACCTTCACCGACTTCCAGCTCGTCTACGCCATTACCCGTGGCGGCCCGGTCAACTCGACCCATCTGCTCGCGACGCTGGCGTTCCAGCGCGGCATCGCCGGCGGCGAGCTCGGCGAGGGTGCGGCGATCGCGGTCTCGATGATCCCGTTCCTCGTGTTCGCGACGTTGTTCAGCTACTTCGGCCTCGCCCGCCGCAAATGGCAGCAGGGAGAAGCCAATGACTGACGTTGCAGCCCAATCCTCCAACGTCGCCAGCGCCACGCCCGACACGATGGCGTGGGATTCCCGCGCCCGGCGCGTGGTGATGATCTATCTGCCGCTCGCCTGCTTCATCCTGATCCTGCTGTTCCCGTTCTACTGGATGGCGATCACCTCGTTCAAACCGAACGCGGAGCTCTTGAACTACAAGGAGCACAATCCGTTCTGGATCACCTCGCCGACGCTCGCGCATGTCAAGCATCTGTTGTTCGACAACTCGTATCCGCGCTGGCTGAAGACCACCATGCTGGTGGCGATCGGCTCGACCTTCCTGTCGCTGTTCGCCTCGACGCTCGCCGCCTACGCGATCGAGCGGCTGCGCTTCCGCGGCAGCCCCTATGTCGGGCTCGGCATCTACCTCGCCTATCTGGTGCCGCCGTCGATCCTGTTCATTCCGCTGGCCACCGTGATCGTGCAGTTCGGCCTGTTCGATTCACCCTTGGCGCTGATCCTGGTCTATCCGACCTTCCTGGTGCCGTTCTGCACGTGGCTGCTGATCGGCTATTTCAAGTCGATCCCCTATGAGCTCGAGGAATGCGCGCTGGTCGACGGCGCAACGCGGCTGCAGATCCTGTGGCGGATCACGCTGCCGCTCGCGGTACCCGGCCTGATCTCGGCCGGCATCTTCTCCTTCACGCTGTCCTGGAACGAGTTCATCTACGCGCTCGCCTTCATCCAGAGCGGCGCCAACAAGACCGTGCCGGTTGCGATCCTGACCGAGCTCATCACCGGCGACGTCTACCAGTGGGGCGCGCTGATGGCGGGCTCCCTGCTCGGCTCGCTGCCGGTCGCGCTGTTCTACTCGCTGTTCGTCGACTACTACGTCTCGTCGCTGACGGGGGCGGTGAAGGAGTAGCGGGGCGTCGGTCGAAGCGAACTCAGCCTTTCCCGTCATCCTGAGGAGCGCGAAGCGCGTCTCGAAGGATCGACGGCCACCGGCGGGGCCGTGCATCCTTCGAGGCTCGCTCCGCTCGCACCTCAGGATGACGGGAAAAGAAGTGCGGCCTAGGTCAGTGAGGCTTGGTACTAGCGCGGCACGAACGCGACCGGCACGCTGAAAGCCATCGAGCCCTGCGTGACCTCGGATGGAAACGCCGGAAACGGCTGGGCCTGGCGCACCATCGCCAGCGCCCGCGCGTCGAAGGTCGGATTGCCGGAGGAGCCGCCGAGATGGCTCGACAGCACCTGCCCGCCGCGGCCGAGCGTGAACACCAGCCGGACCACGCCGCGCTGGCCGTTGCCGCCGGCCGGATAGGAGTGGAAGCGCAGCAGATGCGCGCGAACGCGTGCGTTGTAGGCCGCGATCGCAGACGCGGCTGCGCCGGCGCTGATCGCGGATGCCGCCGGCGCCTGACGCTCGGCCCGGCTCGGCGCGCTGGTGCGTGGTGCCGGCGCTGCCTCGGACGGCTTCTTGGCCTCGCGACGGACGACCTTCGGCTTGATCGGTTCGGGTTTCCGCTCCGGAACGACCTTTGCGGGTTCGGGCTTCGGCGGCGTGGCCTGCTGCTTCTGCTCCGGCGGCGCTGTCACCTCGGGCTTCTCCTGCAGCGGCGTCGGCGCGATCTCCTCCTGCACCGGCTGCGTGGCGGCAGGCTCTGGCGGCGAGGCGTCAGCCTCCTGCATCGCCGGGCCCGGCGGCAGCTCGGTCTCCGAGATCGCCGGCGAGGACGTGATCGGCGTCAGGTCGACCAGCACCGCCGGCACCACGACACCCGGCGGCGGCGCCGAGACCCAGGTGATGCCAAGCGCAATCAGCACCGCATGCGCGGCCAGAATCGCGGTTGCCGACAGGCCCCACCGCCGCAGCCTGATTTCGTCGCCCGCATCATGAAGCGCATACGCGTTCATCGAGATTCGTCTTGTTTGCGCATGATCTTGCCGGAAAACCGGTACCCACTTTTCCGGATCATGCGCTAGCTGCGTCCGTCGAGGCCAACGAGCGCGATCTTGAGATAACCGGCGTTGCGCAACAGGTTCATCACCTCCATCAGGTCGCCATAGCTGACCGCCTTGTCGGCACGCAGGAAGATGCGCTCGTCCTTCTTGCCCTGCGTGGCGCCGTCGAGCGTCGCGGTCAGCGCGTCGCGCGCGATCACGTCCTCGCCGACCGCGACCGAGAGGTCGGGCTTCACCGTGACGAACACCGGCTTGTCCGGCCGCGGCTGCGGCTCCACGGTCGAGGCCGGCAGATCGACGCCGAGATCGACGGTCGCCAGCGGCGCGGCCACCATGAAGATGATCAGCAGCACCAGCATCACGTCGATGAACGGCGTGACGTTGATCTCATGTGCCTCGGCCAGATCGTCGTCGCCGCGACGCCGGCCACCGAATGCACCGCCAGAACCGAGCTTCGCGCCCATCGCCTACTCCGCGGCGCGCGCCAGCCGGAACAGGCTGCGATCGCCCTCGCGGCTGACCAGCAGCATCACCATGACCGAGGCATCGCCGAGCAGCGCACGGTAGGCCGCAATCGAACGCGTCAGATGATTGTAGATCACGACCGCGGGGATCGCGGCGACGAGGCCGAGCGCGGTCGCAAGCAGCGCCTCCGCAATACCAGGCGCGACCACCGCGAGATTGGTGGTGTGCGCCTCGGAGATCCCGATGAAGGCATTCATGATGCCCCACACCGTGCCGAACAGGCCGACGAACGGCGCGGTAGCGCCTATCGTCGCGAGCACGCCGGTGCCGCGCGCGATCTGCCGCGACATCGCCGCCTCGACCCGCTCGAGCCGCAGCGCGATTCGCTCCTTGAAGCCGTCGTCGAACATGCCGCCGGAGAGCGCGGCCTCGCGCGACGCCGACTGCACGATCTGCGCCACGGCATCGCTGCCGTCGCGGCTCGCCTGCTCGACCTCGGCAAGCTGCGTGTCGCGCTCCAGCAGCCCGATCCGTTGCCGTGCAAGCGTCGTCTTGCGGCGGATCTCGACGGTCTTGGCGAGCCAGACTGTCCAGGTCACGAGCGAGGCGAAGGCCAGCCCGATCATCACCGCCTTCACGACGATGTCGGCGCTCTCGAACATGCCCCAGGGCGAGAGATTGCGCGGCAGCAGCGCGGCGTCGGCTGCGGCAAGGCTCGCGCCCGGCAGCATGCCGAACATGGCGCCCGCCAACATCCCGATGCGTCGCCCAAGCCTGCGATGCGACATGGTCGCCTCCCGTCCTTCGTCGGTCTCAGCCTGCTTTCGGTGCGATGCGATCCGCCAGCGCGTGGAAGCGCGCCAGCTGGTCGCCGCGCAACGCGCGCGTCTCGTCGCGGCCGACGAACACCTTGAACATGATGGCGCCGTCGAGATTGATGAAGGCGATGAAGGCCGACACCTTGCCCATGAAGGGCCGCTCGACGAACGCGATCGCCGCACAGCGCTCATGCCTGAGGTGGCCGTGCAAGCCCTTTGGCTGCATCAGGTTGAAATAGCCGCGGCCCACTTCGCCTTTCGGAATGGCGCCGGTGAATTCAAAGATCGCATCATCGGTGTGCACGATCAGCGTCACCTCGCCCCAGTCCGCGATGTCCTGCATCGCGGCGACGAACTCGCCGGCGCCGATCCGCACCATGCTTTCGGGCAGCGCCTCGAGCACCGCGCGCGGCGTCACGTTGCGCTCGCGCGCGACGTCCTCGATGACTGCGCCGGGATTGTCGGCCATATAGGCCTTCAACCCGGCAAGCTCCGCGTTCTGCACGGCCGCCTCCGTCACGCCGGGCTCTTGGCGCGCTCGGTGATCAGCACTTCAAAGCCTTCGAATTTGGGATGGCCGAGATAGAGGCTGCCGCCGGTCTCGTTGCCTGCACGGGAATGGGCGCGGCGGAACGCATCGGACCTGGTCCAGTCTTCGAACGCCGACTTGCTGGCCCACACTGTGTGGGTCGCATAGAGCGTGTGGTCCTCGGCCTCGGGGCCCTTCACGAGGTGAAACTCGATGAATCCAGGCAGATCGCCGAGATAGGATTCGCGCGTCCTCCAGACCGTCTCGAACGCCTGTTCCTTGCCCTTGATCACCTGAAACCGGTTCATTGCGATGAACATGAAAGCCTTCTCCTGATTGGCGGCGGATGCACGGGATCCTGCCGGTTGATCTCGTTGATATCATGAATGCGCCAAGGAATCCGCCAAGGCCGCACTGGGAGCACCAGCGCGGCCGGAGCAACCTGGATGGAATGATCGGCTCGTCGCGTTACGCTCCACCTAGGTGAATCCTGAGCCCGGCCTTGTAGACAGTGCCCGGACCGGGGCTCGAGAACAGCACGTCGTTCTGCGTCGTGCCGTCGCTCGAGGAGCCCGGGATGGCATAGGGCCGGTAGTACTGGTTCAAGAGATTGTCGACCGACGCCGTGAAGGTGATGTCCTTGGTGGCGTTCCAGGTCAGATAGAGATTGACCAGTTCGTAGCCGGTCGAGGGCAGATAGCCCGCCGGCAGGTCGTTATTGGCGCCGAACGAGGACCATTGCGCTGCAATGATCAGCGTGCGGTCGAGCAGGCGGACGCCGCCCGTCGTCGTCACCTTGCGCGGCGTGATGGTGGCGAGGCCGACATTGGTCGCGGTGTTCCGGCCGCGCATCAGATGCCCGGCGACGCCCACGAACCAGCCGCCCGCGTCATACATCGTCTCGAGCTCAAAACCCTCGATGCGGGCATGGGCGATGTTCTGGTACTGGTAGAACTGGCTGAAGCGTCCGAACGGCGTCAGGGTCGGCGCCGAAGGGACGAGGTCGATATAGCCGTCGACGTCATTGTGGAACACGTTGATCTTGCCGCGGAACGAGTCGCTCGCGGCGAAGATGCCGTCATACTTCAGATTGATGCCGGCTTCCTTGTTCTTGCCGACTTCGGGCCGCAGCGCCGCATTGGGCAGGAAGCAGAACAGGCCGCTGGTGCCGTCGGGGCAGTTGAACAGCGCCGGCCCGCCGCCGGTGGCGTGGCCGCCCGAGATCAGGGTCTCGGTGATCGACGGCGCGCGATAGCCCTCGGCATAGCTCACATAGGGCGTGAAGCCGGTCACCGGCGTAACGCCGACCGTGATCTTCGGCGACAGCCGGTCGCCGCTCGTCGTGGTGTTGATCGAGGTGAGCTCGTAATGATCGTAGCGGACCGCACTGACAAGCTCGAGCCAGGTCGAATAGTTCTGCTTCAACTGCACGAAGCCGCCGGACACCGTGCGCTGGCCGCCGGGCGTCGTGATGTTGGAATTGCCGCGGGAGTCGAAAGTCTCGACATCGTCGCGGAAGGCGTCGAAGCCGTAGGTCACGGTGTTGCGCCAGTCGCCGAAATTGAAGCGCGAGGTGTTGTTGACGTCGAGGCCGACGGTGTCGAGCGAATAGCCGCGCTTGTCGCCGACGCAGCCGGAGATGTTGTTGCCGGGATTGGCCAGCGTGCAGACGCCGCCGCCTGACGTGATGCGGTTGTTGTAGGTCTTGACCTGGTCGTTGTCGGTGCGGTTGCCGTAGACCGAGATGTTCCAGTCGAACAGCATGTCGTCGGGCTTGGAATATCGCCAGCTCAGCGTGCCCGTGTAGTTCCTTGCATCGGAAGCGTAGACCGAGGAGCCCGCGATCGCGGCCAGCGGCGCCGCCGTCGTGGTCGGGCCGCGGTTTTGCTGACCGATATTGTACTGGTAGTCCTGGAAGACTCCGCCGATCTTGAACTCGTGGCCTTCGGTCGGGCGGATCGTCACCTTCATCAGGCCGGCCGCGATATCGTTGCCGGTGTTGCCGATCTCGGTGCCCGCGCCGTCCTTGTAATTGCTCTGGGTGCGGTAGACCGCGCCGCCGAACACATCGACATTCGGATCGGCGCGCACGCCGCCGAACACCGAACCCATGCCGCGGTCCTTGTTGCTGCCGTAGGAACCCGACATGTCGACGCCCCAGCGCTCGCCAGGACGCACCACATCGTTGATATCCTTGGTGCGGAACGAGACCACGCCGCCGATCGCGCCGGAGCCGTAGATATTCGCGGTCGGGCCGCGCACCACGTCGACGCCGCCGATCAATTCCGGATCGAGGAAGAAGGAGCCGTTGGCGTTGTGGCCGGTGCGCTGATAATTCTGCCGCGCGCCGTCGACCACCACGGCGACGCGGCCGAAATCCTGCAGGCCGCGGATATTGATCACGGTCGCCGGATCGTCGCCGCGTTCCTGGAACGAGACGCCGGGCACGCTATAGAAGATGTCGGACACCCGGTTCGGCTGCAGGCCCTGAATCTTCTCCAGCGTGACGGAGCTGACCGGCGCCAGCGCGTCGATCGCGCGCTCCTCGGTCTTGGATGCCACAGCCGTGATGGTGTCGAGCGATTGCACCGACACCGCGCCGACCTGCGCGCGTGCATTCATCGCAGGCGACGCCGCTGCCTGCGATTCGGCCGCAGGCTTCGGCTTGCGCTTGGCCTGCTTCGGCCGCTCGGTCGCGGGACGCGCAGCCGACGCATCAACGGTTTGCGCCAAACCGCTTGCCGGCAGCGCCGCCGAAAATGAAAACACCGACGCCCCCAAAATCAAGGCGCGCGAAATCCTAGCCCCGTCAGCCATTCTAGCCCCAGCCCGATCATCGCATTTCTGGTTTGGCTGGCGTGCGCTCGACCGAGCGGCTTGCTGGCTACGTTGCAATGCAAGCCACAAGCTCGCATCGTGTGATGATTGGTTACGAGCCGGCAACAAAACGGTCAAGAATGCGGCAGCGCTGTTTACATCGATTGTAAAGTGCGGCCGTTGGAATGCGCCTTCGCCCGCTTATACAAGCAAACATCATTTGAAGATCTCGAAGGCGCAGCACCACGAGCATGTCGGCAACTTTCGGAGACAACATCGGCGCGGCGGGAAAGCAGGCCGTATCAGCGCCTGACGCGGCCAAAACGCTCATCATGCGCGGGAATCGCCTCGACAGCCGCGACCTGTTCTCGGCTGAGCGCGAGATCATCATCGTGCATGGCGAAGAGCGTTACCGCTTGCGGTTGACCTCTCAGAACAAGCTGATCCTGACCAAGTGACGGCCCCGATGACAATTTGTCGCACGCTCGCTCTGCTCGCGCTCTCCTGTCTGCTGCCGATCGGCGCAGCGATCGCCGAGGGCATCATGGTGCACGACGCACGCGACCGCGACGTCGTGATCGATGATCCCACGCGGATCGTCTCGATCGGCGGCGCGATCACCGAGATCCTCTATGCATTGGGTTTCGAGGACCGCATCGCCGGCGTCGATGCCACCAGTCTCTACCCGCCGTCCGCGCTGCGTGAGAAGCCCGACGTCGGTTACATGCGCCAGCTGTCGCCGGAGGGCGTGCTTGGCCTGCATCCGTCGCTGGTGCTTGCGGTGCAGGGCTCCGGGCCGAAGGAGACCATGGACGTGCTGGAGGCGGCCAAGGTGCCGCTGGTGCTGGTGCCCGAGGCGTTCACGGAGGCCGGGCTGGTGGAGAAGATCAAACTTGTGGGCCATGCCATGGGCGCCGATCCGCGCGCCGCCTGCCTGGCCACGGCGGTGGAGAGCGACCTCGCGCAACTGCGCGCACTGCGCGCCAAAGTGACAAAGCCGGTGCGCGTGATGTTCGTGATGTCGCTCCTGAACGGCCGGGCGTTGGCCGCCGGCCACAAGACCGCCGCGGACGAGATCATCCAGCTTGCCGGCGCCGTCAACGCGGTCGACGGTTACGACGGCTACAAGCCGGTCAACGACGAAGCCATCGTGGCGGCGTGGCCGGATGTCGTGCTGTCGATCGATCGCGGCAAGGACTCGCTGACGTCGGATGCCGTGTTCGCGCATCCAGCTTTCGCACTGACGCCGGTTGCGGCCAATAACGCCTTCATCTCGATGGAGGGGCTCTATCTGCTCGGCTTCGGGCCGCGCACCGCGGCCGCGGCACGCGACCTCTCGGTCAAGCTCTATCCGGCGCTGGCGCCGGAGGCCGCCACCTTCAAGCCGGCGGCGCTGACCGCGAACTGCCGGCAATGAGCGTGCTGGCCGAACGCCCCGCGCGTGCGAAACGACGGCGCGCCGGCATGTCGCTGCGGCCAGCGGCGACACTCACTTTGCTCTGCCTGCTTGCGGCGCTCGCAGCAAGCGCGCTGGTCGCCCTGACGGTCGGGGCCGCCGGCATTCCATTGGCGCGACTTCCCGCCGCGCTCGGGCTATGGGCCGACGGCGTGGCCAATCCGCTGCTCGCGCGCGACCAGCTCGTGGTGTGGTCGATCCGGATCCCGCGGATCGCGGCGGCTGCGATGGTCGGCGGACTCCTTGCCGTCTCCGGCGCCATCATGCAGGGCCTGTTCCGCAACCCCCTCGCCGATCCGGCGCTGGTCGGCGTCTCCTCCGGCGGCGCGTTTGCCGCAGCGGCGGCGATCGTGTTCACCGACAGCCATCTCGGCGAGAGCGTGCGCTTCCTGCAGCATCAGCTGCTGCCGATCGCGGCTTTCGCGGGTTCGCTGGTCACGACCATCGTGCTTTATGGCATTGCCAGCCGCGGCGGCCGGACCTCGATTGCGATCTTCCTGCTGGCCGGACTTGCAATTGCCGCGATCGCCAATGCCGGCATCGGGCTCCTGGTATTCGTCGCCGACGACCGCCAGCTGCGCGACATCACCTTCTGGATGCTGGGTTCGCTGAGCGGCGCGACCTGGACCAAGCTCACAGCGCTGGCGCCGGTGCTGGCCGCGGCCCTGATTGCCTGCCTCTGGATCGCGCGCGGGCTCGACGTGCTGGTGCTCGGCGAGGCCGAGGCGTTCCACAGCGGCGTCGATGTCGAACGGCTGAAGCGGATTTCGATCGTGCTGGTGTCGGCGATGACCGGGGTCGCGGTTTCGGTCTGCGGCGTGGTCGGTTTCGTCGGCATCGTGGTGCCGCATCTGCTGCGGCTGGTGATCGGACCCGGGCATCGCCTGCTGCTGCCGGCGTCCGCGTTGCTCGGTGCGATCCTGCTGGTCGGCGCCGACACGGTGGCGCGCACCATCGTGGGCCCCGCTGAAATGCCGATCGGCATCCTGACCGCGGCGATCGGCGCGCCGTTCTTCCTTGCCATGCTGCTGCGCCAGCGCTCCCTGGTGTCGCTATGAGCGCGCTGCTGGAGGCGCAGTCGGTATCGATGACGGTCGGCGGCGCCGCGCTGGTCGATGCGGTCTCGCTGCAGATCGGCGCCGGCGAGATGATCGCGATCGTGGGTCCCAACGGCGCCGGCAAATCGACCTTGTTGCGGATGCTGTCGGGCGACCTCCGTCCGTCGCGCGGAACGATTCGGCTCAGGCAGCGCGACCTCAACGCCTATGGTCCACGCGAGCTGGCGCAGCACCGTGCGATGCTGTCGCAGCACGTCAACGTCAGCTTCCCGTTCACGGTCGAGGAAATCGTCAGCATGGGCGCCGGCGAGAGTCCGCGCGCGGTGACGCGTGCGCTGGTCACCGCGGCGCTGGACGAGGTTGGGCTGGCGCATTTCCGGTTCAGGCAATTGCCGACGCTGTCCGGCGGCGAGCAGCAACGCGCGCATTTCGCCCGCGTGCTGGTGCAGCTCGCCTGCGGCGAAGCGCTGCACGGGCCGGGACTGTTGCTGCTGGACGAGCCGACCTCGAGCCTCGATTTGCGGCATCAGATCGACCTGGTCGAGACCGCCCGGCGGCGCGCCGCGCGCGGCACCGCCGTGATCGCGATCCTGCATGATCTCAACCTCGCGATGCGGTTCGCCGACCGCATCCTGCTGCTGCATCGCGGGCGGCTTGCCGTCGACGGCGACCGTGCCGCGGCAATGCAGGCCGACACGCTGAGGCAGATCTTCGAGGTCGACGCCACGATCGACTATACCGCGAGCGGCGTGCCCTTCCTGCTGCCGCAAACGATGCGGCCGGCGGGCAAGGCGACGTAACGCCGCAAGGCTTATCCCGTCGCAACATCCGCGGTTCACAAAACTGTCAGCCGGCTGTAACAGGCGGCTCGGAGAACATCGCATCGTTTATCCTTTGGGAGATCAACCATGCGCTTGTCACTGCTCTGTTCCGTCGCCTCGATCCTGCTCGCCACATCGGCGTTCGCGCAGAGCGAGGGCGAATTCCCGGCGACGCTGGCAGGACACGCCGTGATGCCGGCGGAGAGCTTCATCGACGCTCCCGCCGATGCCCCGAACGATTTGAAGACATCGGGCAAGTACACCACCGGCAAGCGCGTCGATGCCATCGGCACCGTGATGGGAAAATCCTACGAGCGGCCGACCGGCGTGTCGCTGCCATTCAAGGGCCAGCCGCTGCAAGGCCATTCCGGCATCAAGGCCATGCCCGACGGCTCGTTCTGGGTGATCACCGACAACGGCATGGGCGCGCGCTACAACTCGGCGGACTCGATGCTGTACCTGAACCGCTACAAGATGGACTGGGCGAACGGCAAGATCGAGCGTCAGGAGACCGTGTTCCTGCACGATCCCGACAAGAAGGTGCCGTTCCGCATCGTGCATGAGGACACCGCCAAGCGCTACCTCACCGGTGCCGACTTCGATACCGAGGGCTTCCAGATCATCAACGACACCTTCTGGATCGGCGACGAGTTCGGGCCCTACATCCTCAAGGCCGACAAGACCGGCAAGATCCTCGCGGTGTTCGAGACGGTCGCCGACGGCAAGCCGGTGCGCTCGCCGGATCACTGGGCCGTGCAGTCGCCCGGCGCGCCCGGCGCCACCTACACCAACGTCAACCTGCGCCGCTCCAAGGGCTATGAGGGCTTTGCCTCCTCCAAGGACGGCAAGTTCCTCTACGGCCTGCTCGAAGGGCCGCTGTGGGATGCCGACAAGAAGGATTGGGAGAAGGTCGACGGCAAGGAAGCCTCGCGCATCCTCGAGTTCGACGTCGCGGCGGAGAAGTTCACCGGTCGCTATTGGCAATATGTGTTCGAGCAGAACGGCAATGCGATCGGCGACTTCAACATGATCGATCCGACTCAGGGCCTCGTGATCGAGCGCGACAATGGCGAGGGCACCGCCGACAAGGCCTGCCCGCAAGGCCAGCGCGGCGAGAACTGCTTCCCTGACCTCGCCAGGTTCAAGCGCGTCTACAAGATCGAGCTGTCCGACGCCAATGTCGGCAAGCCGGTGCGCAAGATCGCCTATATCGACCTGATGAAGATCCGCGATCCGAACAAGAAGGCCCGCAAGCCGCTCAACGACGGTGTCTACACCTTCCCGTTCTTCACCATCGAGAACGTCGACCGGGTCGACGAGACCCACATCATCGTCGGCAACGACAACAATCTGCCGTTCTCCTCGAGCCGCGACCCGAACAAGGCCGATGACGACGAGTTCGTGCTGCTCGAAGTCGGAGACTTCCTGAAGGCGAAGTGAGGCGATTGCTGTCGCCACCCACAACAGGGTCGTCGCCCGGCTCGCCGCCCCGCTAAAGCTTCGGCGCGCCATGCACTCATGGCCTCGTCGAAGCCTTGGCGTAGACGGGACCGGGCGACTCAGTATTCCAGAGACGTCTGAGTTCAATCGATGGGCCGCGGCGTACTGGATGCCCCGCTCAAGGCGGGGCATGACAGCGAATATGCGGAAGCAGTCCCGTCATCCTGAGGTGCGAGCGGAGCGAGCCTCGTAGGATGCACGGCCCCGACGATGCCGCGCGGAGCAGCCGGGCCGTCGCCCTTCGAGATGGCCGCTTTGCCGCCTCCTCAGGGTGACGGTGATAGAGCGCCGCGCCTCACTCAGCATTAGCTCGCTCCTTCTTCATCCGAATCCCCGAACATAGGATCGCGCTGGACAAGGCGCCAACGGTTGTCTTGCAATTGCCCTTCTACCGAAGCGCTCGATGATGATAGCCTCGGCCGATGCTTGAATCGCTTCGGGGCAAATCATGCGAGAAAAATCCAGCCTGACCTACATCGAGGCGTTGATCGCCGCGGGCTCCGTTGCGTATCTGGGCTGGGACCAGAGCTGGGGGTTTCCGCCCGGGCTCGTCGCTTTGATTCTCGGCGCGGTCGTCTACTTTGCCTACCTGTGCCTGATGCGACGGTTGGTGAGGTTTCATCAAAACAGCTATGAAGTCGTGGCGACGATCCTGGCCGCTGTGTGGGGCGTGTTGGCTTATCTGGTCACGGGCGCGCTGCAGGCGGGATTCGCCAATCAAATACCCGCCTCGCTGCTGATGCATCTGTGGCCCTGGATCGCGGCGATCGTGGCTTTCATTGGAGCACTCGCCAGCAAAGTGCGCTTCATGGACGATGTTCGCGAATATGTCGTCGGCCGCCGCGCGCGCTGGGACAATCAGCAATGGCTGGAGGAGGACGCGGGCTTCTAGCCCGCGTTCGCATCAAACGTTACTCCTTCTTGGTCCGGTAATCCCCGAACGTGGTGTCGCGCTGGTCGAGCTGAGCCTTCACGCTGCCGTCGTCGCGGCGGAAGCCGGCCATGTAGGCCTTGCTCGCCTCGGTGGTGAAGGCCAGCGCCTGGATCTCGGTGCCGGCGCGCATCGCGGCGCGGGCGCCCATGATCTCCATCGCGCGATGCACGCTGCGCTTGTTGAGCTGCTGCAGCTCGACCGGCACCTTCGCCGCGCGCTCGGCGAAATCCAGCGTCTTCGCCTCCAGCTCGGCGAGCGGGAACGAGCGGGTCGCATAGCCCCACTCGGCGGCCTCGCGGCCGGACATCGCATCGCCGGTCAGCATCAATTCCATGGCGCGGCGCATGCCGACCAGCCAGGGATGATACTGCATGTCGGGCGGGCTCATCAGCCGCACCGGCGGATAGCCGATCTGGGCATCGTCGGCGACATAGACCACGTCGCAGGCGGTCGCGAGCTCGGTGCCGCCGGCGAGGCAATAGCCGTGCACCTGCGCGATCACCGGCTTGGCAAGATCCCAGATCGAGAACCAGCCCTCGACGACGTGGCGCGACCACTGGCCGGGGCCGGACGCCGAATGATAGGGCTGGTCGACGCGGTTGTCGGCGGAGAGATCATAGCCTGCCGAGAAACACGGACCCGCGCCGCGCAGGATCGAGATCGAAATGTCGGGGTCGCGATCGGCCTGCTCCAGCACCTCGAAAATCTCGCCGCGCAGGCGGTTGTTCAGCGCATTGCGCTTCTCGGGCCGGTTCAGCGTGATGCGGCGGACGCGCGGACGCGGATCATCGACGATGATGTGCTGGTAGCTCATGGATCCTCCCGATCTCGGCTTTTTGCCGTTGGCAAAGTGATGCCCGAGATCGGGAGAGTTGTCATCGGCTACCGGTGCAGATCAGCCGGCCGGAACCATCACGACGCCCTTGTCCTTGGGCCAGCGCATCCGCCAGGCGAAATTGATGTCACGGACCTCGCCGGGCTTGGCCTCGAACGCCCATTCCAGCACGCCGCGCTTGTCGCGCAGATTGGTTGTCGTCGCAGGCGTCGACGACGGCAGCATCTCGACCACGATATCGTCGTTCTCGCTGACCGGGAGCTGATCCTGGATCGCGACCTTGATCGGGAAGTCGTGGCCGTTGCGCACCGTGGTCTTGAACGCGCGTTCGTCAGTCTTCGATGTCGTCACGATCAGGCCGGCGGAGCCTTCATTGCGCTTCACCACCGTGCGCTCGATCTTGACCTTGTCGTCGGCACCGAAGCCGAGCCGCACGGTCTCGTCCTTGGCGGCCGTCGCCATCCGGCTGCGGCCGACAAAGATGCCGTCGCGATAGATCGAGACCTGCCCCGGCAGCAGCGGCGCCTCGTCGGCCTGCACGAAGCTCGCTTCCAGGAACGCGGTCGGATCGATCACCGGGACGGCGCGGATTGCGAGATCGGGGGTGATCGTCGCCGTCGAGATGCGCAGGCTCTTGGCGCCCTCGTTGGCGGCGACGCTGACGCGGCCGGGAATTTTGAACGTGGCCTGGAAGGCGCCGACGTCAGCTGTGGCCTCTTGTTCCGCAATGACCGGCCCCCCACCAAGGTGGAATTCCTTGAGCGCGTCGGCGACCGGAGCGGGCGCCGCGGCCGAGCGCTGTTGCACGCCATCCTCCCTATTTCGCCACGCAAGCGGCCGCGGCGGCTGCGGATACTGCACGATCAGCGAATGCAGATCGGGCGCGTTGCCGCCGCGGGCGACGCGCACGGTGGAGACGGCGAGCGCCACGTTCGACCAGTCCTCGCCGGTCGCCTGGGTGATCTCGGCGCGGCGCACCAGCTCGATCGCCGGCTTGCGATCCTTGGCGCCGGTGTCGAGACGGGCGTCGTAAATCGGCATCCAGCGGGCGTTGCGCACCGCATAGGTCACCCGCAATGTCGCGCGGGTCGCGGCAGCGGAGGCAAGCTCGATCCGCACCTCGAGCTTGCTCGGCGGCTTGGCGGCGCGGTCGGCTTCAAGGCGCGCGATCTCGCGATCGATGTCGCGCTGCTTGCGCGCGGCGTCGCGGATCGCGGTGTCGGCGGTTGCGACTTCGTCCCCGACTGCCGAGAACGCGGCGCGCCACTCGCTGACCGGACGCGCCTCGCCCTTATCGCCGATCCCGACCGGCGAGGCCTCGGCGAAGTGTTCGGCGAATTTGCGCCGCGCCTCGGCCGAGGTGATGATCCCTTGCAGATCCTCGCGCTGATCCCGCAGCGCCTCGATCCGCTTGTCGATCTCAGGCAGGTTCGCCGGCTCCACCGGGCGCGGCGGCCGCGCGTCGATGGCGCCGATCGTCAGCCTGCCGCCCGCCTCGCCTTCAACCCGCAGCGAGGACGGATCGAGGCCCATCGGGAAATCCTTCGCGACCAGCGTGTTGTCGCCGGCGGGCAGATCCAGCGTGATGACGCGGGTGACGCTCGCGCCATCGGGATAGACGGTCACGGCGTCGACCTGCGACGCGGCATCGAGATTGGCCGCGTGGAGCGGCCCGGCAACCAGCGCACCCACCAGCACCAGGCTGGTGGTCACGAGACAATTCGTAATCCTTCGCATCACATCCCTCCAGGAAACATCGCATCGCGCGAGACCAACGGTGCGCTGGGCTCAGAGCGCGCCGTTTCTCGTGGTGAGACGCAGCGAGGAAAGGACTGGTTCGATTGAGGTTTCGGTGCGGCACGACGATGGCGCGCTCGCGGCTGCCGGATGGCGCGGCGGCGGCTTTGACCCGCTAGCGGTCCGCCCTGCGCCGGATGAACAGGTAATTCGGCACGAAGCCGGCAATGGTGATGGCGATCATGATCCACCAGCCGCGCTGAAACGCCGCGATCCGCTCAGTCATCGAGGCCGGCGTTGCCAGGATCGCGATAAAGATCGCGACGCCGATCGCAAGCGCGGCCTGCCGGATCATGTTGATGACACCGGAGCCGGTGGCGAACGACGACGGCGGCAGCGAACCGGCGCCGACGCCCATCAGGGTCGGAAAGGTCAGCCCGACGCCGATGCCAGTGAACATCATTCCGACCACAAAGGCAGGCATGTCGGGGTCAACCCCAAGCAACGTTGCCCAGATCGCAAGACCGCCCGCGAACGATGCGATCCCGGCGGACACGACGGCCGCGGCGCCAAATCGCGCGATCAGGCGGCGGGCAAACAACAGCGAGGTGAACGGGACAAGCAGCGGACCCGGCGCGATCGCAAGGCCGGTCTTCAGCGCCGACCAGCCCCACACCGTTTGCTCCCACAACGCCACCGACAGCAGCATCGCGCCGAAGGCCGCCGAGTATGGCGCCATCACAAACGTCGCCCCGGTGAACGGCCGCACCTTGAACAACGTAGGATCGACGAAGGGATTCTTCGAGTTGAGGCAGTGCCACGTAAAGGCAGCGAGCGAGATGGCTGCGATGGCAAAGCCAAGCACGACGCCGCGCGACCCCCATCCCCAGTCATTGGCCTTCACGATCGCAAGGGTGAGCGCACCGATGCCGCAGGTGACCAGTAGCGCCGCCCATGAACTCGGACGCGGCACGTCATGGCCGGGCACTTCCGGCAGTTTCAGCCATCCGATGATCAGTGCGACGATGCCGATCGGGACATTGACGATGAAGATCCAGCGCCAGTCGAAGGTGACGAGCACGCCGCCCGCCAATGGCCCGAGCGCGGCGGCAAGGCCGCCGATCGCCGTCCAGGTCCGCACCGCGCCGGGACGCTGCTCGGGCGGGAACGACGCCAGCAGCAGGCCGATCGAGGTCGGGGTCATCAATGCCGCACCGGCGGCCTGCGCGATGCGGGCGACGACCAGCAATTCGACGTTGGGCGCGAGCGCACAGGCCGCCGACGCGGCCGTGAACAGCGCAACGCCGAGCAGGAAGCTCAGATTGCGGCTGTGGCGTTCGGCGAGCCGGCCGAAAAACACCAGCAGCGCCGCATAGACGATCGCGTAGCCATTGAGGATCCAGGACAAATCCTCGAGCGAGGCGCCGCGGAATTCCTGCGCGATGTTCGGCAACCCGACATTGACGATGAACAGGTCGAGGTTTGCGAGGCAGATCCCCACCGATACGATCGCGAGCACCTGGCGCGGCGTTGCTACGCGGGACCGCGGCCGCGCGTCAGTTCCGATAGCCAGCCCGATCGTCTCCGCTTCGATCTCCGACATCACACCCTCCAAATATATGCATATGCATCTATTGCCATTAGGTGCATATGCATATATCTGTCAAGCCTAGTTTGGAGGCAGCGATGGTGAAAACGGAACCCAGCCGGTGCAATCTCACGGCGTTGCGCAAGGCGACGCGGCGCGTGTCGCAGCTGTACGATCAGGTCCTGGCGACATCCGGCCTGCGCGGCACGCAACGCGCCATTCTGGTCCACATCAGACGTTCGGGCGCGCCGACGATTGGCGAGCTGGCCGCTGCGCTGGTGCTCGACCGCACCGCGCTGAACCACAACCTCAAGCCGCTGGAGCGCGACGGCCTTTTGACCATCACCGTCGACAAGAATGACCGGCGCAGCCGCGTGGTTCGGCTGACCAAACGCGGCGAAGCCCGGCTTGACGAGTCGCAGGCCGCTTGGCGTGAGGCGCAGGAGCGCTTCGAGACCGCCTTTGGCACGAAACAGGCGGCCGATCTGAGGCAGACGCTCGAACTGATTTCCACGTTCGAGTTCGGCGAACGCGCGGCGGATTTGCCGGCAACATGACCGGCTTCAAACGGAAGTGGCCCGGCGTTGCCGCCGGGCCACTCGTTCTGACACGATCAGGATCGATCGCGCTTAGCTGTAAATCTCGAACAGGCCGGCGCCGCCCTGACCACCGCCGATGCACATGGTCACGACGCCCCACTTCGCCTTGCGGCGGCGGCCTTCCTGCAAGAGGTGGCCGGTAAGCCGGGCACCGGTCATGCCGAACGGATGGCCGATCGCGATCGAGCCGCCATTGACGTTGTACTTCTCGGGATCGATGCCGAGCTGGTCGCGCGAATAGAGGCACTGGCTGGCGAAGGCCTCGTTGAGCTCCCAGAGATCGATGTCGTCGATCTTCAGACCGTGGCGCTTCAAGAGCTTCGGCACGGCGAACACCGGACCGATGCCCATCTCGTCGGGCTCGCAGCCGGCTGAGGCCCAGGCGACGAAGCGGCCCATCGGGTTGAGGCCGCGCTTCTCGGCATCCTTGGCTTCCATCAGCACCACCGCGGCGGCGCCGTCGGACAGCTGGCTGGCATTGCCGGCGGTGACGTACTTGCCGGGGCCCTTGACCGGCTCGAGCTTGGCAAGGCCTTCCAGCGTGGTCTCGGGACGGTTGCACTCGTCGCGATCGACCACATAGTCGACGATCGACTCGGCCTTGGTCGCCTTGTCGACCACCTTCATCTTGGTCTTCATCGGGACGATTTCGTCCTTGAACTTGTTGGCCTGCTGCGCGGCCGCCATGCGGCGCTGCGACTCCAGCGAATACTCGTCCTGGTATTCACGGCTGACCTTGTAGCGCTCGGCGACGATGTCGGCGGTGTCGATCATCGCCATGAAGATGTCGGGCGCGGTCTTGAGCAGGTCCGGATCGATCGATTCCTTTGGCGAGCCGCCGCCGGGAATCGAGATGCTCTCGACGCCGCCGGCGACGATGCAATCGGAGCCGTCGGAACGGATCGAGTTCGCAGCCATCGCGATGGTCTGCAGGCCCGACGAACAGAAGCGGTTCACCGAGACACCCGCGGTCGTCTTCGGCAGGCCGGCGAGCAGCGCCGCCTGGCGGCCGATGTTCGGCGCGCCATGCGCGCAATTGCCGAGATAGCAATCCTCGACATAGTCCTTGTCGACGCCGGCGCGCTCGACCGCGTGCTTGATGGCGTGCCCGGCCAGCGACATCGGCGGGGTGATGTTGAATCCGCCACGGCCGGACTTCGCCAGGCCGGTGCGCGCATAGGAAACGATTACGGCTTCACGCATTGTTTTCTCCCTCTGAGATCGCCGGATAGTGGCGCGTCTTGGCGCCTTCGTACACATATTTTGGACGCTGCAACAGCAATACCAGACGCCCCGGAACGGCAAACGCCGCCTCCGGGGCCGGAGACGGCGTCATGTTCCGCAGATCGGAATTTGGACGCGCTTGGACGGTATCTTCCCGCGTCATGCCGGCCCGTCCCGGGCGATGACGAGAGCCGCTCAAACAACGTTTAAAACGTCAGCGCCTTGGCCTGCTTCACCTGCGGCAGCTCCTGCACCTTGGCGAGCAGGTCCGCCGGCACCGCACCGTCGACCTCGACCAGCGCTATGGCGTCGCCGCCCTGCTTGACGCGGCCGAGATGGAAGGTCGCGATGTTGATCTTGGCATCGCCGAGCAGGCTCGCGAACGCGCCGATGAAGCCCGGCTTGTCCTCGTTGGTCACGTAGATCATCGACTTGCCGAACTCGGCATCGACGCGGATGCCCTTGATGTCGACGAGGCGCGGCTTGCCGTCGGCATAGACGGTGCCGGACACCGAACGCTCCTGGCGCTCGGTGGTGACGGTGACCGTGATCAGGCTTTCATAATCGCTCTGCGCGGCGCGGACGACCTCGTCCACCACCATGCCGCGCTCCTTGGCGACGACAGGCGCCGAAACCACGTTGACCTCGCCCAGCATCGGCCGCAGCAGGCCGGACAGCACCGCCGAGGTGATCGCCTTGATCTTCATCTCGGCGACGTGGCCCTCATAGGTGATCGTGGTCTTGAGGATGCCGCTCTCGGTGAGCTGGCCGGCGAACGAGCCGAGCTTCTCGGCGAGCTCGATGAATGGCTTCAGCCTCGGCGCCTCTTCCGCTGTGATCGATGGGAAGTTGACCGCGTTGGAGATCGCGCCCGACAGCAGATAGTCCGACATCTGCTCGGCGACCTGCAGCGCGACGTTCTCCTGCGCCTCGGTGGTGGAGGCGCCGAGATGCGGGGTGCAGATCACGTTGGGATGGCCGAACAGCACGTTCGAGGTCGCCGGCTCCTCGACGAACACGTCGAAGGCGGCGCCCGCGACATGCTTGGAATTCAGCGCATCGACCAGCGCCTGCTCGTCGACCAGGCCGCCGCGGGCGCAGTTGATGATGCGGACGCCCTTCTTCATCTTGGCGATCGCGGCCGCGTCGATGACGTTGCGGGTCTTCTCGGTCAGCGGCGTGTGCAGCGTGATGAAATCGGCGCGCTTCAAGAGATCGTCGAGCTCGACCTTCTCGACGCCGATGTCCTTGGCGCGCTCCGGCGACAGGAACGGATCGAACGCGATCACCTTCATGCGCAGGCCGAGCGCGCGGTCGGCGACGATCGAGCCGATATTGCCGCAGCCGATCACCCCGAGCGTCTTGGCGGTGATCTCGACGCCCATGAAGCGGTTCTTCTCCCACTTGCCGGCTTGGGTCGAGGCGTCTGCCTGCGGGATCTCGCGCGCCAGCGCCAGCATCAAGGTGATGGCGTGCTCGGCGGTCGTGATCGAATTGCCGAACGGCGTGTTCATCACGATGATGCCCTTGGCGGTCGCGGCCGGAATCTCGACATTGTCGACGCCGATGCCGGCGCGGCCGATCACCTTCAGCTTGGTCGCCTTCTCGATGATCTTGGCGGTCGCCTTGGTGGCCGAGCGAATCGCAAGGCCATCATAGTTGCCGATGATCTCGGCGAGCTTGTCCTTGTCCTTGCCGAGGTTGGGCTGGAAGTCGACCTCGATGCCGCGATCCTTGAAGATCTGCACGGCGGCGGGAGACAGCGCGTCGGAAATCAGAACCCTGGGTTTTGTCATGTGACTGTTCCTCTGCCCTGCAGCGGGCGGGTCTCTTGGACCAATGTGGTGAAGTCTCTGATCACTTCTCCCTCTCCCCGTTCTTGCGGGGAGAGGGTTGGGGTGAGGGCAGCCACGGGCGCGGAACAAGCCGAAAAGGCCCCTCGCCCGGATCGCTGCGCAATCCGACCTCTCCCCGTAAGAACGGAGAGAGGTGACAAGAGAAAGCTTAGGCCGCCTTGGGCAGCGCTGCCTTGGTTTCGGCGAAGGCCCAGTCGATCCACTGCGTCAGCAGTTCGACGTCCCTTGCCTCGACGGTGGCGCCGCACCAGATCCGCAGGCCCGCCGGCGCATCGCGGTAATACGCGAAGTCGAAGCCGGCGTTCTCCTTCTCCACCAGCGCGACCAGCTTCTTGCAGAAGTCGGCCTGGGCGTCTGATGGAAGCGAGGTGATCGCGGGATCGGTGAACTTCAGGCACACCGAGGTGTTGGAGCGGATCGCGGGATCCCTGGCCAGGAAGTCGATCCAGGGCGTCCGCGCCTTCCAGTCGGCGAGCGCCTTGGTGTTGGCATCGGCGCGCGCGATCAGCGCCTTCAGGCCGCCGATCGACTTCGCCCAGTTCAGCGCGTCGAGATAATCCTCGACGCAGAGCATCGACGGCGTGTTGATGGTCTCGCCTTCGAAGATGCCCTGGTTGAGCTTGCCGCCCTTGGTGAGGCGGAAGATCTTCGGCAGCGGCCAGGCCGGCTTGTAGGTCTCGAGCCGTTCCACCGCACGCGGCGACAGGATCAGCATGCCGTGTGCCGCCTCGCCGCCGAGCGCCTTCTGCCAGGAGAAGGTAACGACGTCGAGCTTGGCGAAATCGAGCGGCTGCGCGAAGGCGGCCGAGGTCGCGTCGCAAATCGTGAGGCCTTCACGGGTTGCGCTGATCCAGTCGGCGTTCGGCACGCGCACGCCGGAGGTGGTGCCGTTCCAGGTGAAGACGACGTCGGACGCGGGATCGACCTTGGCGAGATCGGGGATTTCACCGTAAGCCGCGTTCAGCTTGGTGACGTCCTTCAGCTTCAATTCCTTGACGATGTCGCTGACCCAGCCCTCGCCGAAGGATTCCCAGGCGAGCGTGGTGACGGGCCGCGCGCCGAGCAGCGACCACAGCGCCATCTCGACCGCGCCGGTGTCCGACGCCGGCACGATGCCGATCTTGTAGTCCGCAGGCACCTCGAGCACTTCGCGCGTCAGTTCGATCGCGAGCTTGAGCTTGGCCTTGCCGACCTTCGCACGATGCGAGCGGCCGAGGGCGGCGTCCTTGAGATTGTTGGGGTTCCAGCCGGGGCGCTTGGCGCAGGGGCCGGAGGAGAAATGCGGCACATTGGGCCGCGAAGCGGGCTTCGCTGCAGTCATCATCTACCCTTCCAGATAGCTGCCTCTCGGTGGGGAGAGGTTTCCCGCCGTCGGCAATAGTGGAAGGGCACCAAAACGTCAAGGAAGTTCCGACTTTTCCGGGACGGTCGGAAGATCACGGCTGATTGATGGAGCGTCCTCGACCTGCTGCATCGTCTCCTGATCGAGCAAATCCGCCGCGAGAGTCATGATCTTAACTGCCCTGCGCCGGCTCGATATTTTCAAAATGCTCTTGTCGCCGGCCTGCACGACGTACTCGTTGCCGACCCGCACGATCGAATAATCCGACATCCAAATCCCCGGTTGCCCGCCGCCCCGTGGGTGACGCCCGACATACCGGACTCGTTCCGACCCGTAAATTCACCGAGACCGGCTTAGTTTATTCGCTGTTAACCGGATCGCGCAGCAGCGGCTACCGCAGGCATTGCCGTGTGCGCGGCACAACTCGCGCAGGTCAGAATCGGAGCGTCATGCCGACATGGCTGCGCGCGAATCCGAGCCGCTCATAGAAGCGCTGCGCATCGACGCGCGTGTGATGCGTCAGCAACTCGACCAGCATGCAGCCTTGCGCGCGCGCCTCCGCGACCGCCCACTGCACGAGCCGCTCGCCGATGCCGCGGCTGCGGCAGTGTGATGCGACGCGGACGTCCTCGAGCAGGCCGCGCGAAGAGCCCTGCGAGCTGATACCCGGCAGCACCGCAAGCTGCAGGCAGCCGACGACGGCGCCCTCCCCGTCGACGGCGACGACAAGCTGCAGGTTCGGATCACGCTCGACCCGCGCGAAGGCGTCGTAATAGCTTTGCGGAAGCGGATCCTCGATCCGCTCGCGCGCACTGCCGAGCGGATCGTCCGCCAGCATGCCGACGATGGCGGCGACATCCTCACGGCGAGCGCGGCGGATCGTGATCGATGAAGCTTCACGCATGGCGGCGTTCACCTGAGGTCAGCGGACCGGCGGCAGAGCGAGCACATGCTCCGCGTCGGCGATCCAGCGGCGGATCATGGGATAGCGTTCGAGCGCAAGGCCGCCATCCTCCGCAACGCGCGTATAGGCAAGCAGCGAGACGTCGGCGAGCGAGAACGCATCGCCGACCAGGAATTGCGCGCCGGCAAGATGCCGCTCCAAATGATCAAGCGCCACATAGCCGCGCTTGATGAGGTTCGGATCGATCTCCGACACGGCCTTGCCGAGATACACGGCCTGAAAGCGGCAGACGGCAACATAGGGCTCATGGCTGTTCTGCTCCCAGAACATCCAGGCATCCATCTGCGCCGCGCGATAGGGATCGCCGGGGATCAGATCGCTGCCGCGCGCGAGGTAACGGATGATGGCGTTGGATTGCGCGAGCGTGCGGCCGTCACCCAGCTCGACCGTCGGCACCTGGCCCCAACCGTTCAACCTGAGGAATTCCGCCGTCCGGCTGCCGCCCTTCATGGTGTCGATCTCGACCCATGTGTATGGCAGCGCCAACTTCTCGCACACCCATTTCACCTTCAGGCAATTGCCTGAATTGGCGTCGCCGAAGATTTTCATCTGAGATCGCTCCGCTTGCGGAGCAACATCCGATCAGCCGCACATTGCAGTGTCAAGCGACGTGGCGCTCGTTAGAACTTGTAGCCGATGGCGGCGCGTACGCTGTTCTGCGTGACCGATGTGTTCTTGACCGGGCTGAACTTCACGTATTCCCACTCGCCGCGCACGAAAACACAGTTCCACAGCATGTATTCCAGGCCGAGACCGGCGGTCCAGCCGGCAACGTAGGCGTCTGTTTTCGCATCCGTCGCGGTTTGGGAAAACTGCGGGAGTGCAAAGGTGGTCGAACTTCCGTCAGCAAAGTTGATCGTTCGGTTCACGGAGCTTGTGACCGTACGCGAAACATCCATTCGGCCGACTGCAAGGCCGCCGAAGACGTAAGGCAGAAAGTCACCGGTTGCCCAACCTGCGCGGCCGCGGAATGTCATCTCGTCCTTGAGCTTCAGCGCAGCGCTTCCATTCAACGTCACGCCGTCGGCGGCAGACGCACCGGCCGGCAGGACCAAGTTTGGCTGAGCGACTTGAATCGGACCAAGACTTCCGGAGGTCGTTGTCGTAAGGTCGGACCAATAGGTATAGTTTGCTTCGACACCCACCACGACGTCGTCAAACTGATAGTTGCGTCCGACGAATGCTCCGAAGCCCGAGCTTTGCGCATTGACCCGGCCCAGCAGATTGAATTGGGACGTCGGCCCCTGCAGCGTGGTGTTGCGGAAGATGGAATTGGTCAGGGAAGCAACGCTGCCCCCGAAGTCGGTGTTGATCCATGTCTGGCCGACCTGACCGCCGGCATACCAGCCGTCCCAGTTTCTGGTCGGCGCGCTGGAAGCGGGAAGACTGCCGCGAAGGAAATCAGGCATGTCGGCCGCCTGTGCGCCGGTCACCGCCCCGAACATCATCGCCGCCAGCAAGAACCTACGCATTGCAACGCTCCATCCCACTCACCGAATGCGCGTTGATCATCGCCTGTTAACCTTAACCAATCGTTGTCGCCGCGAGCTTTCGACCACTCAAGTTGCAGAAGGTCGCGACATGGCACGGCAAAGAAAAACGGCGCGGGATGATCCCGCGCCGTTTCAATCGTTAACCGTGAAGGCCCGAAATTAACCCTCAAATTAGCCCTTGCGGATCAGCGGGGGCGGCGGCGGCGGGGGCAGCACGTCGCAGCAGGGCAAGGCGAAGCGCACGCCGAGCTTCACGTCCTGCGAGGTCATGTCGCGGAACTGGAAGCTCGAGGGACCGGCCGGCGTGCCGTCGAAGAAGTGACCCTGGCCGTGGGCGGCGGTGCCCATGTCGAGGTAGCGATAGGCCAGTTCAACCGTGAAGTTGTTGGTGACCTTGTAGGCGACACCGGCATGCAGCGCCCAGGCGAAGTTGGTCTTGGTCGCACCGTCGGCGATGAAGGAGCTGGTCAGGCCGGACCCGCTCGGGAACGTGGCGACGTCGGAGAAGGCCGAGGTCTTGATCACCGCGGCACCGACACCGGCACCGATGAACGGGGTCAGGCAACCCCAGGTGCCGAGATCGGCGTAGATGTTCGCGAGGCCGACCCAGCTCTGGACGCCGCCATGATAGGTGTCGCCCAGCGAGCTCGGCCCGGGGAACGTGAAGAAGTCGGTGCCGTTGAAGCTCACCTTCGAGCGATACTCACCGGTGATGTCGGCACGGAACCAGCTGTTGAACTGATAGCCGACGCCGACGCCGAACAGCATGCCGCTGTCGAAGCCGGTGCCGAACTGGTTGAACGTGGTGCCGGCCGGCAGCGTGTCGTAGGCATTGGCGTGCAGCTTGGCCCGGGTGTTGGTCATGCCGATGTCGCCGCGCAGATACCAGCCGCCGAAATCCTGGACCGGCGGAGGAGCATACGCCATCGGGGGCGGCGGCATGATCGGCATGTCGGCAGCGAACGCCGCCGAGGACAGCAGGGATGCCGCTCCGGCGGCGATCAGGGTCTTTACGCTACGCATTGGCTTCGTCCTTTTGGCCCAAGTGAGGCGACACGAAAGGCCCCACGTCTGAAACTCACGGGCGGACGATGGCAGCAAATGTTTAAGCGGCACTTAACCCTAATTTTTAAGGTTGATTTTCTCTCACCTTTTGCTGCGGCTGTTGCTTACGGGTCCATAAAAGCGCGCGTGCGGCGGTGAATAATGGCGATCTCGCCACAGGTGCTAATGAAGCGTTGACGCACGCGCGCGGTTTGCCGCGCACGCAAGCGCTGGGTGTTAGCGAATGCTTAATGCAGGGCGGCGCCCTCGCCGCGGACGTTCAGCGAACGGCCTTCGGCATCTTCGGCAGGAACACCGCGAGCAGGCCGATCGCCGGCAGGAATGCGCACAGCTGATAGACGAAGGCGATCGAGGTGTGGCCCAGCACCGCTGGCGCCGAGACGCCGATGCCGAAGGCGACGCCGAAGAACACACCGGAGATCATGCCGAAGCGAAAAATGCCCCGTGCCGTACGACGCGGCGGTAGGGCAAACCAGTACTAGCTAATGGCAGCGATGCGCTGTGGAGTTCTCATCGACGACCCGTCATCCTGAGGAACGGCCGGTTGGCCGCGTCTCGAAGGATGAATCGGCCACCGCCGGGCCGTGCATCCTTCGAGACGCGCGCAAGGGCGCGCTCCTCCAGCGACAAAGGCGAAGCCTTTGCGCGGGGATGACGGGACCGGCAGATCGGAGATTGAAAACAGCAGCCTTACGCCGCGGCGGCGTGGCCGAGAGCGCTGACGATGTTGTCGACGACCTCTTCCACCAGGATGCGATCGTCACCCTCGCCCATGACGCGGATCACCGGCTCGGTGCCGGAGGGGCGGATCAGCAGGCGGCCATGGCCGTTGAGGCGCTTCTCGCCGTCGGTGATCGCGGACTTGACCTCGGCGTCGTCGAGCGGCTTGCCGCTGCGATAGCGCACGTTCTTCAGTATTTGCGGCAACGGATCAAAGCGCCGGCAGATCTCCGACACCGGGCGGCGCAGCTTCTGCACCACGGCCAGTACCTGCAACGCAGCGACGAAGCCGTCGCCGGTGGTCGAATAGTCCGACATGATGATGTGGCCGGACGGCTCGCCGCCGAGATTGTAGCCGCCGCTCAGCATCTGCTCGAGCACGTAGCGGTCGCCGACCGGGGTGCGGACCATCGAAATTCCGTGGCCCTGCAGGAAGCGCTCCAGTCCGAGATTGGACATCACGGTCGTGACGATGCCGGGTTTGGCGAGGCGCCCCTCTTCCTTCCAGCTCTGCGCGATCACGGCGAGCAGCTGGTCGCCGTCGACGATGTGGCCGCGCTCGTCGACCAGGATGACGCGATCGGCATCGCCATCGAGCGCGATACCGATGTCGGCGCGCATCTCGCGCACCTTCCGCGACAGCGCTTCCGGCGAGGTCGAGCCGCATTCCTTGTTAATGTTGAAGCCGTCGGGTTCGACCCCGATCGGCACCACATCGGCGCCGAGCTCCCACAGCGCTTCCGGCACCACCTTGTAGGCGGCGCCGTTGGCGCAATCGACCACGACGCGCAGGCCGTCGAGCGAGAGGTCGCGCGGCAGGGTGCGCTTGGCGAATTCGATGTAGCGGTCGTGGACGCCGTCGATGCGGCGGGCCCGGCCAAGGCTCGCGCTCTGCGCCAGGCGGCGGTCGAGCGATTCGTCGAGCAGCTGCTCGATCTGCTTCTCGACATCGTCGGAGAGCTTGAAGCCCTGCGGGCCGAACAGCTTGATGCCGTTGTCCTCGAAAAGATTGTGCGACGCCGAGATCATGACGCCGAGATCGGCGCGCATCGACTTGGTCAGCATCGCGATCGCCGGCGTCGGCATCGGGCCGACCAGCAGCACGTCCATCCCGACCGAGGTGAAGCCTGCGACCATGGCGTATTCGATCATGTAGCCGGACAGCCGCGTGTCCTTGCCGATCACGACGCGATGGCGATGGTCGCCACGCTGAAACACCAACCCTGCGGCCTGCCCCACCTTGAGCGCGAGCTCCGGCGTGATCAGCCCGTTGGCGCGGCCCCGAATTCCATCGGTCCCGAAATATTTGCGGCTCATGATACCCCCAACACGGACCTCTCGAACCACCCGGCGAGAGAGTCCTGAACGCCTACCAGTGTAGCGTGCATCGGCCTTATAGACTGCCAAGCGCTAAAATGACTTCAAAAAATATGATGAATCATTACCGCGGCTGAACCGCGTTTTTCGGCATTAAGGCGCTGAAAAATATAACATTATGGCCCTTCAGGCAATCCCCGGGAACGACTGCTGTCCCCTACCTCTTGCCGACTCGCTTGACGTGCTGGTCGCCCTTGCTGGGGGCCGGCTGGGTGACATTGACGGGGTCGGAACCGGGAAACGTCTCCTCCAGGCCCTCTTCCAGGGCCTCGTCGAGCCGGCGCTTTTCGGCACTGTCGTCTGGCTTCGGCTTGGAGCCTGATTGCGTCATCGTGCTCTCCCATCCGTCTTCAGATTTGGCGGGCCATCCAACCATGCTAGATGACGGCAAGACCGAACACCCGCAAGACGTCTGCATCGAACTTGCGACCAAGAAGAAGGGCCGGGAACGTCCATGAAGCACATTACCTGCATCGAAGACCTGCGTCAGCTGCACAAGCGCAGGGTGCCGAAGGCGTTTTTCGATTATGCGGACCGCGGCTCCTACACCGAGGACACACTGCGCGCCAACACCGAGGACCTGCAGCAGATCAAGTTCCGCCAGCGCATCCTGGTCGATGTGTCCAAGCGCAGCCTGGCGACCACGATCCTCGGCGAGCCCTCGGCGATGCCGCTGATCCTGGCGCCGGTCGGCCTGCTCGGCATGCAGCATGGCGACGGCGAGATCTATGCCTGCCGCGCGGCGCAAGCGGCCGGCATCCCGTTCACCCAGAGCACGATGTCGATCTGCTCGATCGAGGACATCGCGGCCGCCGTCGACAAGCCGTTCTGGTTCCAGCTCTACGTCATGAAGGACCGCGGCTTCATCAAGTCGCTGATCGAGCGTGCGATCGCGGCGAAATGCTCGGCGCTGGTGTTGACCGTCGACCTGCAGGTGATCGGCCAGCGCCACCAGGACATCAAGAACGGCATGACGGTGCCGCCGGAGTGGTCGCTGTCGAAGCTCTTGGATTTCGCGAGCAAGCCGTCATGGGTCGCCGGCGTGCTGCGCGGCAAGCGCCGCAGCTTCGGCAACATCGTCGGTCACGTCAAAGGCACCGAGGATCTGACCAAGCTGTCGGAATGGACCGCCTCGCAGTTCGATACCACGCTGAATTGGAAGGACATCGACTGGATCCGCAGCATCTGGCCGGGCAAGCTGATCCTTAAAGGGATTCTCGATGTCGAGGACGCCGAGCTCGCCGCCAAGACCGGCGCGCAGGCGATCGTGGTGTCCAACCATGGCGGCCGCCAGCTCGACGGCGCGCCGTCCTCGATCGAGGTGCTGCCGGAGATCGTCGACGAGGTCGGCTCGAAGCTCGAGATCATGTTCGACGGCGGCATCCGCACCGGCATGGACATCATGCGCGCGCTCGCACTCGGCGCGAAGTCCTGCATGATCGGCCGCGCCTATGCCTACGGCCTCGGTGCCGGCGGCCAGGAGGGCGTCGCCAAGGCGCTCGACATCCTCGGCAAGGAGCTCACCACCACGATGGGGCTGTGCGGCGTCAATACCATCGCCGAGATCGACGACAAGGTCCTGGCGGTTTAGCGCGGCTACACACTCCCCGTCGTCCCGGGCAAGCGAAGCGCGACCCGGGATCCATAACCACAGCCGTGCAAGATTTGGCACGGCTATGGCCACAACACTGTTCAACAATGATGATCGGTGGTTATGGGTCCCGGCTTTCGCCGGGACGACGTGTTGAAAGAGCTTCGCGTCACATCGGCGGTGCGATGCCGTCGCGGCCGACATTGACGCGGTTGGCTTCCAGCGTGCCGTCGTCCTTCTTCACCGCGCCGAAGATGATGATCTTGGCGCCCGGCTTCAGCTCCGACTTGTCGCCGGAAACGAAGGTGACGACCGGGGTTCCCGGCGGCACCACCACCTTCTTCTCACCGTCCTTGTATTTCACCGTGATGTTCTGGCCGTCGGTGCCCTCCACCGTCTCGGCGACGGTGGCGTTGGTCATGGTCGTCGAGTTGGCACGCAGGTCCCAGGGACGAAAACCTTCGGCGGCGCCGCGCTGGTTTTCCGGGAAGATGTGAACCGCGATCGCCTTCTGCGTTCCGTCAGGCTCGGGCATCGCGGTGACGCCGATATAGGAACCGGCCTTGATCTCCGACAGATCGGTCTTGGCGACGCCGAACACCGCGACGTTATCGGTGGTGCGCACCTTCATGTCGTCGCCATCGCGCGACTTGATCGACAGCATCGCGCCATCGACGGCCTCGATGGTGCCGCGGATGCGCACCGTCGGCGGTTGTTGCGCCGATGCGGCTGAGGTGAAGGCAGCGAGAAGCAATGCGGCGAACAGGGTCGATTTCGGCATGGTGTCCCTCATGGGTTTGGCTGGCGAATCAGGGAACACCGGGGAGTTGCAGGTATTCCGTGCGGCTACCTCCCCTTCGCAGGAGAGGAGACTCGCATGGCAACTACGGACCGGATGAGGGTGCTGTTACTGCGATAACGAAACTGTCATCCCGTAGCCCGGATGGAGCGGAGCGCAATCCGGGACTTTCTCAAGGTCGGCACCGTCCTTGATTTCGTTTCGCTTCATCCGAGCTACGAACCACGCGTCACATCGGCGGCGTGAGGCCGTCGCGGCCGACGCTGACGCGGTCGGTTTCGAGCGAGCCGTCGGGCAGCTTCTTCAAGAAGGCGATGACCTTGGCGCCGGCCGTCAGATCCGCCTTGTCGCCGGGAACATAGGTCACGACAGGCGTGTCAGGCGTGACCTGCACCTTCTTCTCGCCGTCCTTGTACTTGACCAGCAATGTATGACCATCATTGCCGACGACGGATTCCGCGACGGTGGCGTTGGTCATGCTGCTGTTCGGCTTCAGATCATACGGCCGCGAACCCTCGCCGGTGCCGCGCATGTTCTCGGGGAAGACATGCACCTCGACCGCCTTCGGCACGCCATCGGGCCCGGGCACCGTGGTCGTACCAATGAAGGAACCGACCTTGATGTCGGACAGGCCGATCCTGGTGAGGCCAAGCACCACCATGTTGCCCGCCATGTGCAGCTTGACGTCCTCGCCGCTGCGCGACTTCACCGCCAGCGTATCGCCATCGACGCTCTCGACGATTCCACGCACCCGCGTCGGCGTCGGCGGCTGCTGGGCAAGCGCGTAGAGCGTGGATGCCGTCACCATCGCGAGCGCAATGAACGGACGAGTGAAGTGGGAACGGCTGGCAGGCATGGTGATCTCCGGGAGGGAACGCGGGGGACTAACACGAGACACCGCTCCGGAGACGCTATTCCAGGCCTCAAGTCTTTGTGAGATCGGCTTCGACAAGCGCACGCAGCTCCGGCGTGACGTGCGGGCGCTGGCCGAACCACAGCTCGAAACCGCGCACGGCCTGATGCAGCAGCATGCCGAGCCCGTCGGCGGTCTTCAACCCCCGCGCCGCTGCCGCGGCAAGCAACGGCGTCACCAGCGGCACATAGACAAGATCGGAAACAACCGCGCCCTGCGGCAACAACCCGACATCGATCTCGAGCGCGGGCTGGCCATGCATGCCGAGCGACGTCGTGTTCACGAGCAGGCCCGCGCGCGGCAGCAGCTCACCGACCGTGTCCCACGTCGCAGGATGAACACGCGCGCCGAACTGCTCTGCGAGCGCGCGGGCGCGGTCGATGGTGCGGTTGACCAGATGCACGCGCGCAATCCCGCGCTCGATCAGGCCGAACACCACGGCACGCGCCGCGCCGCCGGCGCCGAGCACCAGCGCGTCCTCCGTCTTGTCCCAGCCGGGCGCGCAGGCGTCGAGATTGTTGATGAAGCCTTCGACATCGGTGTTGGTCGAGCGCAACTCACCATCGGCGAACCACAGCGTGTTGGCGGCGCCGACGGCGCGGGCGCGCTCATCCGGTGCGGACAGCGCCAGCGCGTGCTCCTTGTGCGGACGGGTGATGTTGGCGCCGACGAAGCCGCGCAACGACAAGCGGAACAGGAAATCCTTGAAATCCTCCGGCGGCACGGCCTCGATCACATAGCCGCCCTCGATGCCAAGCGTGCGCAGCCAGTAATGATGGATCAGCGGCGAGCGGGAATGCGCCGCCGGCCAGCCGATCAGGCACGCGGCGCGGGTTTTGGCTTGAAGGTTGCCTTGGGTATTGCCTTGGGATGTCATGGCCGTGACATCGGCCAAGGCAGGCGCGCTGTCAATCCGTCCGCTTCGCGGTTGCGGCAACCAGCGCGCTGAGCCCGAAGGCGGTGGCCGCGCCAAACCAGATCGCGGCGAGGTTGATCCAGCGGTAGGCGAGTGCGCCGGCGACCATAGCCGCCCATAGCAGCAAATTGGGCAGCCAGGCCCAGCCTGCGCCGCCGGTCAGCGCGGCGGCGATCAGCTGCCCCGCCTTCACCAGCGCGCCCGTGACATAGGTCAGGCCAAGCCCGGCCCCGCCTTCGAGCTGGAACACGGCGTTCTCGAGCCCCATCGCCAGCACGATGGCGGCGACCGCCGTGTTCGGCAGGCCATACGCATAAGCCAACGCCGCCGCCATCAGCAGCAGCGCCTCGACCAGCAGGATCAGCGGCTGGCGATACGCGAAGCGGCCGAGCACGATGAGGCTGCCGGCCGCGGCGCCGGCGACGAACAACACGATCAGTTCCAGCGCATCCAGAGCGTGCTGCCAATGGCCCTCGGCCAGCGTCACGCCGAGCCGCGTCGAGTTGCCGCTCATGAAGGAGACGAACAACCCGCCGAGATGCAGATAGCCTATGCCGTCGACATAGCCGGCCAGCGCGCTGAGCGCGCAGGCCAGCGCCAGGTTGCGGCGGGATTCAAGCATGATGTCGTTGCGCCCCCATCAGGGACGCAAGCTAGCGGCCTCCGGCCATCCTGCCAACGATCACGCCCGCGCGGGGCGTGATCGGAGCGGCAGTCTCACGCCGCGTCGCGATGCGCGGCGATGATCTGGTCGGCGGCGCGGCCGGTCACTTCGGCCATGCGGTCGAACTGGCGGGTGAAGGTGCCGGCGCCGGCGGTGGCGGAGCGCAACTCGACGATGAGGTCGCCGATCTCGGATTCCGGCATCGTGGCACGGACGCAGTCCCAGCCGCTCCAGCCCTCGCGGGTGTCGAAGCCGAGGATCTGGCCGCGGCGCGCCGACAGGATCGCGTTGATCTTGGCGGTCGCATCGGTCGGACAGACGATCTCGACCATGTGGATCGGCTCCAGCAGCACCGGCTGGCACTGTGGCAGCGCCTCGCTGACACCGACCCGCGCCGCGGTGCGGAACGCAAGGTCGGAGGAGTCGACGCTGTGATAGGAGCCGTCGGTCAGCGTGACGTCGACGTCGATCACGGGGAAGCCGAGCGGGCCGCGCGCGAGCGCGTCGACCACCCCCTCCTCCACCGCGCCGATATAGTTGCGCGGCACCGCGCCGCCGACCACCTTCTCGTGGAATTCGAATCCAGAGCCGCGCGGCTTCGGCTTGATGTCGAGCACGACGTCGCCGAACTGGCCGTGGCCGCCGGACTGCTTCTTGTGCCGGCCGCGCTGGGTGACCGCCTTGCGGATGGTCTCCTGATAGCCGATCGCCGGCGGATGCGATTTGACGTTGACGCCGTAGCGGTCCTTCAGCCGCTCCTGCGCGACGCGCAGATGCATCTCACCCTGCCCCCACAGCACGGTGTCGTGGGTGCGCGGGTTCTGGATCATCGTCAGCGAGGGATCCTCCTCGTTCAACCGCAGCAGCGCCTGGCCGAGCTTGACGTCGTCTTTGCGGTCGGTCGCGGCGATCGAGATCGACAGCACCGGCGCCACCGGCTCGATCTTGACCAGCGAGGCCGGGGCGGTCTTGCCGCTCGAGACCGTATCGCCGGTCTTGATCGCATCGAGCTTGCCGAGCGCGACCGCGTCGCCGGCCTCCGCCGAGGGCCGCTTGCTGTCATGCGTGCCCGAGACCGCGAGGATGCCGGAAACCCGCCCGCTCTCGCCGCTTGAGGATTGCAGCGTCGCGCCGTCGTCAAGCCGGCCTGCGAGCACGCGCGCCAGCGACAGCTTGCCGCCGTGCTGCAGATGCACGGTCTTGAACACATAGGCCAGCGCATCCTTCTGGTCCTTGACGCCGAGCCGGCTGGCGGTCTCAGTGACGCCGGGCGCCTCGTGACGCAACGCCTTCAGCAGGCGGAGCACGCCATTCTCGCGGCTCGCCGCACCAAGCAGCACCGGACAGATCAGCCCTTCGCGCAGTTCGCGCGCGAGATCGTCGAACACGGCATCGCGCGGCGGCTGGATATCCTCCAGCAACTGCTCCATCAGCGCATCGTCGTGATCGGCGAGCTTCTCCAGCATCGAGAAGCGCGCTTCCTTCTCGCGATCGAGATTGCCGCCTTCCAGCGCCATCACCTCCGACGGCTTGTGCTCGCGATAGACGAAGGCGCGCTCCAGCGCGAGATCGACAAAGCCCTCGATCAGATCGCCGTTCCAGATCGGGATCTGGCGCAGCACCAGCGGCACGCGCGAGGCCGGCTGCAGCGTCGCAAGCGTCTCGCGGACGCGCTTGTTGGCACGGTCGATCTTGTTCAGGAACAGGAAACGGGGAATCCCGAGCTCCTCGAGCTCACGCAGGATGATCTGCAGCTGCGGCAACTTCTTCTCGTCAGCCTCGCAGACCACGACCGCGGCATCGACTGCCGGCAACGCGGCACGCATGTCGTGCGCGAACTCGATCGAGCCGGGGCAATCGATAAAGGTGTAGCTGTCCCCCATGAAGGTGGTGGCGGCGGCGGTCAGGCTTACGCCCATCTTGTGTTGGCGCGCCTCGGGGTTGGCATCGCCGACGGAGGTTCCGGCATCGACGCTGCCGGCTGCCTTGATGGCGCCCGTACGCGCCAGAATCGCTTCCAGAAGTGTGGTTTTACCGCTTTGGAAAGGGCCCATCAGCGCGATGCACCGTGGACCTCGGGGACTTCTGACGTCTTGTCCCATTGCCGCCTCCTCGTGTTGGAGCTCGGCCCATGATTGGGTCGGCGACCGTTTATGGTCTGCCTGCGTTTGGCGTTTGGCAAGCGGGAAAACGTCGCTGCGGTGCGGCGTCGCGGAAGTTTGCGATGGCGGAGCCGCGCGCCGCCGTTCGCCGGACGATTGCGTCCGATGCGTCAGTTCCTTGGCGGCGCAATCTCGCGCCAGCGCTGCGCGATGTCGAGCAATCGCTGCACGGCAGGCGACACATCTTCCTCGCGCCACGCAATCGTGAGCGGAGCCGTCACAACAGGCGCGGCAAGCCGAACATACACCACGCCGCGACCGGTTTGCGCGCGCGCCGCGGCTTCCGGTACGAGCGACACGCCGATACCGGCGGCGATCAGGCCGATCGCGGTTTGCAGATGCAGAACTTCCTGCGCGAGCCGCGGCGTGAAGCCGGCGGCCTGGCAGGCAGCGGCGATCAGGCCGGTGACCGAAGGCTCCGGCTGCGCGGGATACAGCACGAAGGCATCGTCGGACAGTTCGGCGAGCGCAATGTCGCCTCGCGCCGCGAGGGGATGCGCGCGCGGCAGCGCCGCGACATAGGGCTCATCGAGGATCAGGCGCTGCGCAAGCCCTGCTTCGGGCAACAGCGCCGGGCGCGCGAAGCCGACGTCGATCCGGCGCCGCCGCAATGCCTCGGCAATCTCGGCCGCCAGCATCTCGTCGAGCACGAGCTCGACATCGGGACAGGCGTCGCGATAGGCGCCGATGATATCGGGCAGGCCGGCAAACATCGCGGAGCCGACGAATCCGATCGCGAGCCTGCCGGCCTGGCCGCGGCCGACGCGCCGCGTGTCGGCAACCGCGCTCTCGAAACTTGCGAGCAGCACGCGTGCGCGCGCCAGAAACAGCTCGCCGGCCTCGGTAAGCCTGATTGGACGGCTATTCCGCTGCAGCAGCGTCACGCCGAGCTCGTCCTCGAGCTGGCGGATCTGCTGGCTCAGCGGCGGTTGTGCGATATGCAGCCGCTCGGCCGCGCGGGTGAAGTTCAATTCCTCGCCGAGCGCCACGAAATATCTGAGGTGTCGCAATTCCATGCCGGCGATATAGCACGGCGGCCGGCGCCGGCAGCCATACGCAATAGCTCTGCTAGCGTATCGAACGAGTATTGGACCGGACGCGCGAACGCGGACAGCCTGCGGCAACCACAGGAGGTCACCATGACGGCACTGGAAAAAGCTTTCGCGGATGCAGCCGCGGCCGGCATCACGCAACAGAAGATCGACGTCGGCGGCCTGTCCGTCAACGTCGCGCGTTTCGGCAAGGGCCCGGCGCTGCTCCTGCTCCATGGCTGGCCGGAGTTCTGGCTGGTGTGGCGCCCGCTGATGCTGCGGCTCGGCGACAGTTTCGAGCTGATCGCGCCGGACCTGCGCGGCTGCGGCGACACCGGCAAGGCGACGCCAGAGCCCGATGCATCCGCCACCGCCGATCGGCATGCGCAGGATATGTTCGCCGTCATGGACGCGCTCGGTCACGACAGCTTCGGCGTGATCGGCGGCGATCTCGGCGCCTATGTCATGCAGGCGATGTCGCATCGTCAGCCGCGGCGGCTGACCGGCACGCTCTATCTCTCCACGCCCTATCCGGGCCTCGGCCACCGCTACGGCGAGCCCGGCCACCTGATCGAGGTCTGGTATCAATACTTCCAGCAGCTGCCATGGGCCGCGCAACTGGTCGGAAGCTCGCGCGAGTCATGCCGGCTCTACTTCCGCCATTTCCTCAACCATTGGTCGGGCGACGATCCCGCCGTGTTCGGCGACCTGCTCGAAGCCTATGTCGATAACTTCATGAAGCCGGGCAACATCCAGGGTGGCTTCGACTGGTATCTCTCGTCCGCGCCCAATCGCCGGCTCTGGCTGGAAGGCAGACTGCCGGCGCCGCCGCGCATCGAAGTCCCCTCGCGTTTTCTCTGGGGCCGCCGTGATCCGCTGATCGCGCCGGAATGGTCGGACAGGCTGGGGGACTACTGGAGCGAACCCTCGATCCGGTTCGTCGAGACCGGGCATTATGTTCACGCTGAGGCGCCCGGGATCGTTGCCGAAGAAGCCCGCGGCTTCTTCGGCAGATTGCAGAACGCTGCGCGCGGCGTTAGGGCATGATCCGGAAAAGTGCGCAGCGGTTTTCCCTCGCGACAAACGCGAAGCGTTTGCGCGGAGATCATGCCCAGACGGCGTTACCGCCCCGGACGCAGCTCCAGGCTCTCGAGGCCGGCGGCGATGTTCACGCCGACTTGGCCCTGCACGCTGAGCGGCTGCAGGGCGATCGTGTTGTCGGAGCCGCCGACCAGCACATTGCCGCCGACGCCGACGCCGAGCGTCGCGCTGCCCTGCGCGCCGGCGTAATTGCCGGAGAGCGCACCCGGCCCGAGCCGCTCCACCGGGGCATAGACGCCCCAGGCCAGCGCCGATTCCTGGGTAAGGCCGAGATCGATGCCGACCTTTTGGATGGTCGCGATGTAGCGGTCCTCAGGCAGGCCGTTGGCGCGCAGCACGCAACCGAGATGGGTCACGGAGCCGACGATGAAGCCGACGCTCGCGCCACCGCGGCATTCCAGGACGCCGACCTGAACGCGCTGACTCGGCTGTTGGGCGTCGGCGCCAACAATTGCGGTCAGCGTGGCGATGGCGGCACCGGCAAGGAGAGTGAAGCGACGCATGAGGGGGGAGTCTCCGGCTGAGGGGCATGACGCGAGCAGAGAGCAGAACGGCGCCGTGTCCGTGGCGCCTTTCGCATCCTATGCCACAACATCGATTGTGCAGCCAGAATTTGCGGTGCTCGGCCACCGATTGTTAGGAGATGTTGCGGCGCTGCTATCTTCCTCCGGGCCTGCCGGCTTGGTCGAGCAACGGACAGCAAACAGCAGACAACAAAAAAAGAGGCCCGCTTTCGCGGGCCTCTCTGACCGAACACCGACCGGCTTAGTGGTGGTGATGATGACGGTGGTGACGATGATGCCGGCGAGGACCAGCGGTGCGGACCGGCTCGAGATCGATCCCGGCGATGCCGGCCGCAACGTTGAGCCCGGTCTGGCCCTGCACGCTGATCGGCTGCAGCGCATAGGCGTTGTTCGGGCCGCCGAACAGGAAGTTACCGCCAGCACCGAGGCCGACCGACGCGTTGACGCCGACGCCGCCGTAGCTGCCGGCAAGCGCACCGCGCGGAAGCTGCGTGGTCGGCGCGCTGACGGCCCAGGCGAGCTGGGTCGTCGCGGTGACGCCGAGGTCGACGCCGATCCGCTTCACGGTCGCAACATAAGGCTCAGGACGGCGGCCGCCGCTCTGGAACACGCACTCGAGGCGGGCAACAGAGCCGACGACGAAGCCGACGTTCTCGCCGCCCTGGCATTGCAGAACCCCGGCCTGAACCTGCTGAGGTGCCGCGTTGGCGGTGGCGAACGGCGCCAGCAACGCAAGCGCTGCAAGGGTGAGAGTCGAAAGTCGCATTATCTGTCTCCGCAAGGTGAACTGAACTGAATTTGTGCGGCGGACAGAATGCAAGGGTCGTGTCCAAAACAAGGCAGTTCGCAAAGAGGCCGTAAAAACTTCCCGCGTGTGGCATCGAAGTTCGCGCACACGCGCGTGACATGAGCAGGTTGTGAGTTGACTCTGCGATTTTACCGGCACGCGACGTCACTGCACAAACAGAAACGCTCCCGCACCAGGTGCGGGAGCGTTTCTTGGTTTCTTAGTTCAGAACCGATTACCGCAGATTACCGCAGAAGCGCTGGATGCGCTTGCAGGCATCCTCGAGATCCGAGGTCTTGGTGGCGTAGGAGATGCGGAACGCCGGTCCGAGGCCGAACGCCGACCCTTGCACGACGGCGACGCCTTCGCTCTCGAGCAGCTCGGTGACGAACGCTTCGTCGTTGTCGATCACCTTGCCCGAGGGCGCCGTCTTGCCGATCGTGCCGGCGCAGGACGGATAGACGTAGAACGCGCCTTCCGGCCGCGGGCACTCGATGCCGTTCGCCTGGTTGAGCATCGACACCACGAGGTCGCGGCGCTCCTTGAACACCTTGTTGTTCGCAGCGATGAAATCCTGCGGACCGTTGAGCGCCTCGACCGACGCCCACTGCGCAATCGACGACGGGTTCGAGGTCGACTGCGACTGGATCGTCGCCATCGCCTTGATCAGCTGCGCCGGGCCGCCGGCATAGCCGATGCGCCAGCCGGTCATGCAGTAGGCCTTCGACACGCCGTTCACGGTCAGCGTGCGCTCGTAGAGGCTCGGCTCGACCTGCGCCGCGGTGGTGAAGACGAAGTCGTCATAGACGAGGTGCTCGTACATGTCGTCGGTCATCACCCAGACATGCGGATGCCTGACCAGCACGTCGGTGATCGCCTTGAGCTCGCTCCTGGTATAGGCCGAGCCGGTCGGGTTCGACGGCGAGCACAGGATCACCCACTTGGTCTTCGGCGTGATCGCCTTCTCGAGATCTTCCGGGCGCAGCTTGAAGCCGGTCGAGGCCGGGCAAACCACCGGCACCGACTCGCCGCCGGCGAGCGCGACCATCTCGGGATAGCTGACCCAATACGGCGCCGGGATGATCACCTCGTCGCCCGGATTGATGGTCGCCATCAGCGCATTGTAGAGCACCTGCTTGCCGCCGGTGCCGACGATGATCTGGTTCGGCTTGTAGCTCAGGCCGTTCTCGCGCGAGAACTTATTGATGATGGCTTCCTTGAGCTCCGGAATGCCGCCGACATCGGTGTACTTGGTCTTGCCGGCCTCGATCGCGTGGATCGCAGCCAGCTTGATGTTGGCGGGCGTGTCGAAGTCAGGCTCGCCGGCGCCGAGGCCGATGACGTTGCGGCCCGCGGCTTTCAGCGCGCGTGCTTTGTCCGTGACCGCGATCGTCGCGGACGGCTTCACACGGTCGAGCGCAGCGGACAGGAAGGCCATTATCATCTCCTGGCAAACGTCGTGAGCCGTTGGGCCACGACTTGATTTGAATGGGATCGCGGCACCCTAGGCCCGTCGCCGCTGCATCGCAAGAAGCTTGGCGGTTGAGCACGAAAACTTTCCCGCATGGCTCGCAACACGCGCAATATTCCGCAAGTTCCGGCCCCAAATGACTCATATCCGGCAAGCGCCGCCGTGACCGCTCCAGCCTTGCCGGCAAGGCCTGCGGCCGCGTGCGCCGGCGCAGATTGCTCCGAGGACAATTGCGGTGCGGCGCTTGCGGGATGGTGCCGACGGCGGGCGGTCCGTTGCAGCCGCCGGTGGGCACGTCGCGCGATCGGGATGGCGCGTTAACGTTTGTAAATTGCCGCGCGCCGGCCCAAGGTATCGACCACGGTATCGACGGCATCGACCGGCACTGTGCAAAGCGTCGCGCAGCCGTGATCCGAGTTGTTCTGCCGTGTTGATGGAATCGTTCTGCACGCGTGCGGTGCGGTAGACGTTTCGACTTTTTCCACGTTCCAGGGCTTGCGACGCACCCCTGTCGGCATCATTGTTTAGCGGCATTGCGGTGTGACAGGCCGCGCAATTTTCAAGCGTACCGTCTCAGACCAAGTGAACCTGACGCACCGAGTGAACCCCGACGCAATGTACAAGCTCTATTCGATGCAGCGCTCCGGCAACAGCTACAAGGTTCGGCTGGCGCTTGCGGTGCTGAACACGCCATACCAGGCGATCGAGATCGACATCCTGCGCGGCGAGAGCCGCACCCCGGACTTCCTGGCCAAGAATCCGAGCGGCCAGGTGCCGTTGCTCGAGGTCGCCGAAGGCCGCCATCTCGCCGAGTCGAACGCCATCCTCTGGTACGTCGCGATCGGCACGCCGCTGGCGCCGGAGTCGCGGATCGAGCGCGCCGAGGCGCTGCAATGGATGTTCTTCGAGCAGCACGCGCTGGAGCCGAATATCGGCGCCGCCTATTTCTGGTTGTCGCTGGTCAAGGGCGGGCGCGACCTGCAGACGCACGCGCTGGAGGACTGGATGGAGCGCGGCTATGCGGCGCTGCAGGTGATGGAAAATCACCTCAAGGGGCACGCCTTTTTCGCGGCCGAACAATTCACCGTCGCCGACATCGCCCTCTACGGCTACACCCACGTCGCCGACCGCTGCGACTTCGACCTGGCGACCTTCCCGTCGATCCGCGCCTGGCTGAAACGGGTCGAGCAGACCCCCGGATTTGTCTCGATGGATTGGCAGCCTGGTGCCGGGGCCGAGCCTCAGGCCCGCCTTGTGGCAGGCGTTTGAACGACCGCTCTGAATTCCGGGAATATCGTGGAAACTGCCCAAATAACGGGCAAAATCCCCGCCGAGGCCGCATTTTCGCCGTTTTCACCGGACGTCGCCGCCGCAATGTTGCCGGTGACGCTGGGCAGATTTGCTCGGATGTCGCGAGTGATTCGCTCGCGGCCTGAGGGATTTACACCATGAAACGGTGGTCCGGCACGGCAGGCTTCCATGGCCGCCCTGCCCCAGTGGCATCATCCCGTCTGACCAACGCGATCGCCGCGTCGCTCGCGCTTGGCGCGCTGACGCTGTGTCTGGTCGTCGCCGTGACGCTGCTGGCGAGCAACATCAGCATGGCGACATCGATCCCGGCGTAATCCAGCAATTCCTTTTAGCACCTGATCCGCGGCAAGGCGCGGGAGAGACAGCGGCGCGACATGATGAAGACCCCCGTCGGACTTGTGACCGTGACGCTGTCGGCGGCGATCCTGCTTGCAGCATCGCTCCTGATCGTGACCGGCACGCAGGGCGAAGACCGCGCGCACCCGGCACATGTGACGGCGCCTGCCGCCAAGCCGGCGCCGCACCGCTAGCGCGAACGCGCTAGCTCCATTTGTGGAAGATGAAGAACGCGCCGGCGGCGATGAAGGCAAAACCGAGCGCGTGATTCCAGCCCAGCGGCTCCTTCAGATACAACACCGAGAAGCCGGCGAACACGACCAGCGTGATCACCTCCTGCATGGTCTTGAGCTGCGCCGCGCTATAGACCTCGCTGCCCCAGCGATTGGCCGGCACCGCCAGCCAGTATTCGAAGAAGGCGATGCCCCAGCTCACCATGATGACAAGGGGGAGCGAATGATCCTTGAACTTGAGATGGCCGTACCAAGCGAAGGTCATGAAGACGTTCGAGGCAAACAGCATCAGGATCGGCAGCAGCGAAGGCGAAATGGCGGGCATCGATGTCCTCTTGCAAGCAAAGCACGCGGTAACCCGCGGGCCCGGAACCGGGTTCCATGCCGATCTGCATATCATTTGATTTGAAAGCAGCGAAAGCTGGTTCGGCCCGTGCAAGGGCCGCTTAACGGTCGGGGCGGAAATCCCGGCGCTGTTGCGGAGCTGTCGTCAAACTAAAGCTTTATCGTTCGTTTGACAGATAGCGAGAACGCGCATGCGGTTCGATTGGCGTGCCATTTCAGGTCCAGCCCTGACGGCGATCACGGCGCTTGCCGCCTTCCTGATCGACCGTCTCCTTGTCCCCGTCCCCAATCCCGCGCCGCTGTTCGTCTGCATCGTGGCGCTCGCCAGCTCGATCAGCGGCATCAGCTCCGGGCTGATCTCCGCGGCGATCGCGGTGGCCGCCTCGGCGCTGTTCTTCCTCGACCATCGCGCGCTGCCCGGCTATGACGCGGCGGATGTCGCGCGGATGCTGATGCTGGCCGCGACCGCGGCCGGCACCGCTCTGATCACCGGAATGCTGCGGCAGAAATGGATCGACGCCTTTGCCGCGGACCAGCAGCATCACGCCACCTCGGCGCGGCTCGCCGCCGCGCTCGACCAGGTCGACATCGGCATCGTGCTGCTCGACGCCGACACCCGCGCCGAATTCATCAACCGCGCCTTCCGCGAATATTTCGCGCTCTCCGATGCGCAGGCCGACAGCAAGCCGCCCTTCGTCGCGCTGATGTATCATGGCCGCGACACCGGCGCCTACGAATTGCCTGAAGACGAGCTGAGCGCGTTCATCGCCGAACGCATCGCAATGATGCGATCCGGCGATTCCACGCCGATCAACCTCAATCTCGCCGACGGCCAGGTGCTGCGCTTCAGCTGCACGGCGCTGCCGGACGGCGGCCGCATGCTGAGCTATACGCCGGTGACCGACCTCGTGCGGCACACCGACGATCCGGCCGGGGCCGACGAATATCGCGCGCAGCGCGCCGGGCGCGAACGCCATCTGGCGCGGCTGCTGCGCGCCGCCGAATGAGGCGCGACCACGTCGGCAATTGATCCCGCGCGATAGCGACTCCTGTTTGAGCATGATCTTTTCGGAAAACCGCTTCACACTTTTCCGAATCATGCTTTAGAACGTCGCGAGCGATGCGCAGGCATCGTGCAACGCGGAAACATCCAAGGTTCGTTCATGTCCGACGACGTTACCATCCGCTTCGTCACGCGCGACGATTACGCCCAGTGGCTTCCGCTGTGGGACGGCTACAACGCCTTCTATGAACGGTCCGGACCGACCGCGCTCGCGCCCGAGATCACCGCGATGACGTGGCAGCGCTTCTTCGATGCCTACGAGCCGGTGCATGCGCTGGTCGCCGACGCCGGCGGCACGCTGCTCGGGCTGACGCACTATCTGTTTCACCGCTCGACCACGGCGATCGCGCCCACCTGCTATCTGCAGGATCTGTTCACCAGCCAGGCCGCGCGCGGCAAGGGCGTCGGCCGCGCCTTGATCAACGGCGTCTACGCGCAGGCGAAGCTCGTCGGTTCGCCGCGCGTCTACTGGCAGACCCATGAGACCAACCACACCGCGATGCAGCTATATGACAAGGTCGCGGACAAGCCCGGCTTCGTCATCTATCGCAAGATCATCTGAGCGCGCCTGCGCGGCCTGTGGATGGAATGGAGATGTCACCGGCGCGTTACAAAGCCCGGCTAGGCTTCCGCTTGCGTAAGATCAGGCCCCCCGTCTCAGATCTTCGCCCCGAGCGGTCCCCGTCAGTCGCCGCGTCTGACCGGGACCGCTTTTTTTGTGACATTGCCGTCCGTGATAGGTGCCATGCGTGATCGGCGGTAGGGCGGCACCTTGCTGCCCCTCGGCGTGCTTGTCACAATGCACGGCATCCCTCGCCTATCCCACAGGATCGTCTCATGGAAATTCGTAATCTCGGCGGCTCCGGCCTGCGCGTGTCCGCGGTCGGCATCGGCTGCAACAATTTCGGCCAGCGCACCGACCTGGAAACCTCGCGCAAGGTGATCCACAAGGCGATCGATCTCGGCATCACCCTGTTCGACACCGCCGACATCTATGCCGGCATGGGCGGCTCGGAGACCGTGCTCGGCACCGTGCTGGGCGATCGCCGCAAGGACATCGTGCTCGCCACCAAATTCTCCAAGCCGATGGCGACCGACGGCACCAAGCAGGGCGCCTCGCGGCGCTACATCATGTCCGCGGTCGAAGCGAGCCTCACCCGCCTGAAGACCGACTACATCGATCTCTATCAGCAGCACGATTACGATTCCTTGACCCCGATCGACGAGACGCTGCGCGCGCTCGACGATCTCGTGCGCCAGGGCAAGGTGCGCTACATCGGCAACTCCAACTTCCCGGCGTGGCGGATCGCGGAAGCGGAATACGTCGCGCGCGAGCTGAACGTGAACCGCTTCGTGTCCTGCCAGGACGAATACAGCCTCGTGGTGCGCGGCATCGAGAAGGATCTCTTGCCCGCCGCGCAACAATACAATCTCGGCCTGCTGCCGTTCTTCCCGCTCGCGAGCGGTCTTCTGACCGGAAAATACCAGCGCGGCGCTGCCGCGCCAGCCGACACCCGTTTCGCCAAGGCGCCGGCCTTGAAGGACCGCTACGTCACGCCGCGCAACGAGGGCATCGTCGAGCAGCTGCAGGCCTTCGCACAGGAGCGCGGCCACACCATGCTCGAGCTCGCCTTCTCCTGGCTCGCCGCCCGCCCGCAAGTCGCGAGCGTCATCGCCGGCGCGACGCGTCCCGAGCAGATCGAGCAGAACGTGAAAGCAATCGGCTGGAAGCTGAGTGCGGAGGAGATGGCGGAGATCGACAGGATCGCGAAGTAGCACTCGCTGTCGTCCCTGCGAAAGCAGGGACCCATAACCACAGATGTTCGGGGTGATGCTGCACTGGGGCCCCAGCACGTTCCAGCAACTCGCAACAGTGGTTGTGGGTCCCGGCTCGCGTTTCGCTTGGCCGGGACGACACCGAGTTTGTGACGGCCGCTTACACCACCAGCCCCTTCATCGGCTTCACCGGGGCGCTGTCCGGGAACACGGCATCGGCCAGCACGCGCTCGCCGAGGCCGAACTGGTCGTGCAGCACGCCCTTGATCACGGCGCGCAGGTCGGTGGTCGGGGCGAGGTCGCGGGCCTGGTAGAGATTGGCCGGCTTCAGGCCCGGCCAGTCGGTGATCATGCGGCTGCCGTTCACCGCGCCGCCAGCGAGCAGCGCGATGGTGCCGGTGCCGTGGTCGGTGCCCTCGGTGCCGTTGATGCGCGCGGTGCGCCCGAACTCGGTGGCGACCAGGATTACCGTGTCGCGCCAGCGCGCACCTAAGCCGCTCTGGAATTCCGCCAGCGCGCCGTCGAGGCCGCCGAGCAGCTGCGCAAGCCGGCCGACAGGCCCGCCTTCGTTGGCGTGGGTATCCCAGCCGTCGAACGCCAGCGCACCGATCCGCGGCCCGTCATCCGCCGCCATCAATTTGGCGGCGCCGCGCGCCACCAGCCGCATCGCCGCGACGCCGCCACCGCCACCGCCGGGCTGCGGCTTCATCTCGTTGCCCTGCGCCTGCTTCTCGAGCTGCAAGCCTTGGGTCAGCGCGCTCGCCAGCGTCGGATCGCGGTGCTGGTAGAGATCGAGCAGCCGCATTGCGGTGTCGTCGGCGGCCTGCGGCAGTGCAGTCGGCGCCCAGCCGACGGTCGGCGCTGCGCCGCGCAGCACCAGCGGCGTGGTCGGACCGACCGCAAGCGCGCTCGTCACCCGCTCGCCCTTAGGCAATGCTTCGAGCGCGCGGTTGAGCCAGCCGGACTGCACCCGGCCGGGCCCAGGGAAGCCGCTCTCCAGCACATCCTGGCCGTCGAAATGCGAACGGTCGCGATACGAGGTCGCGACCGCATGAACGACCGCGGCCTGCTTGGCGCGATACATCCGCGCGAATTCCGGCATCGCCGGATGCAGGCCGAAGAAGGGATCGAGCATCACCGCCGCGTTCGGACCATCAGCCTTCAGCGCGATCGCGCCGTGCAGGCCGGCATAATCGGGGTCGCCGACCGGCGCCACGGTGGCAAGGCCATCGAGCGCGCCGCGCAGGATAATGGTGACGAAGCGCGGATCGCGGCCATCGGCCGCGCGCGCGAATTTCGGCAGATAGGCCCAGGCGGCAAAGGAGGCGCCGCCAAGCAGCAGCGCGCGCCGCGACGTCGCCTGCTGCATCAGGCTCTCGGAGCAATCCATGGTCATCTCCTCTGGAATTCCGGCGACATCAGCAGCAGCGCCAGCGCCTGCTGCCGCGATTCCGCACGCTCGATGGTGCGCCGCGTCTCGACCGAAGCAGCGTCGGCGGCGATCAACTCGAGCAGGTCGCGCGGGTCGAACCGGTCGGCGAGCTGGGAGCCAAGCTGCGCCGAGATGTCGAGCCTGAGCTTGATGCCCTCGGGCGCGGCCCATGCCGCAGCGGTATCCGGGAAACCGTTCGGCCCCGCCGGCGACCACAACGGCTGGCCGAGCACGTTGAGACCGTTGAGGTAGCGGCCCGGATCCTCCGGATTGCGTGCCAGCAGCCGGCCGGAGGCGAGCAGGAATTCGTAGGGCGAGCGCATCTTTGTGAGTGGCGCCTGCCACGCCTCGCTCGACTGAACGAGCGCGGTGGCCAGCGCCCTGAGATCGCCGTCGGTTCTGGTGAAGGTGTCCTGCAGCTTCGCCACCAGCGCCGGCGGCGGATCGTCGGCCACGAAATGACGGGCGAACTTGGTCGCGATGAATTTCGCGGTCGAGGGATGCCGCGCGATGTCGGACAGCACCGCCTCGCCCTGTGCGACGCCGGCCTGCGCATAGGTCTTGCCCAGCACCTGCTGCGGCCCGGGCTGGTGCGCATTGGCATTGAACACGAAGCTGCCGGGCGCACCGAGCTGGCCCCGGCGGCCGGCAAAGGTCCAGCCGGTGATGACACGCGCCAGCGCGGTCACGTCGTCCTGGGTGTAACCACCGCCGACACCGAGCGTATGCAGCTCCATGATCTCGCGCGCCAGATTCTCGTTGAGGCCGCGGTTGCGATTGATGCCCGCGCGCGACTCAGGGCCGAGCGATTGCTGGTTGTCGAGAAAGAACAGCATCGCCGGATGCTGCTCGACGGCCGTCAGCATATCGCCGAAGCGGCCGAGCACGTGCGGGCGGATCGCCTCGCGCTCGAACGAGCCGGCCCACATCCGCGCCAGCGCGCCCTTGTTGGCCGAGATGCAGAAATGGTTGGACCAGAACACCACGAGCCGCTCGACGAAACCGCAATCGGCGACTACGCCGCGCTGCAGCCGCGCCAGCGCCTCGGCCCGGAAGGTCTTCTGGATGATGTTGAGCGGCTGCGCCGGCGGCTTCGGCGGATTGGCCGATGGCTGCATCGCGGCGGACGGCGTCATCGCCGCATTGGCATTATTGTCGGCGGCCTGTGCCTGCATCGCCGGGTCCTTGCCGGCAATCTCCTTGGCGGCCGTCGACAGCGACAGATTACGCCGCGGTTGCGGCTTCGCGTCCGGCCCCTGCGGCGGCATCTCGCTCGCGCCTTGCTGCGCGGCCTTCGCGGCATTGCGCGCCTGCTGGATCTCGAACTGATAGTCGAACACCTGCTTGCCGAGCTCCGGCGTTGAGAGCAGGCCCGGCACTTCGAGCAGCGCGCCGTTCGGACGCGCCAGTTCCGCCAGCACGAAACCGCGCGGATCGGAGGCCGCGTTGATGAAGTCGCCGGCCGCCCCGCCACGGGCGCCAAATCCAAACCGGTTGAGAGCAATCAGCGCGGCTTGTGAATCACGGGCCATCAGAATTCCCTTAACGGCCTATCCCGGCTATATCTGTTGCCCGGCATCATAGCGCGGCCGGGGATGAACCCGAGATTAATTCGCGCATTAAATCGCGGTTAGAATGGACCTCACGTCACACGATCGTTCCGAACCAGCTGCTCCGCGCCGGCTTGCCTGTACGGCATGCGGCAGCGAATTCTCCTGCTCGCTCACGGGATCGTGCTGGTGTTCCGACGAAAGCTTCCGCCTGCCGATGCCGGCCAATGGCGGCGACTGCCTCTGCCCGGCCTGCCTGCGGAAATTGGCGGAACAGCAAGCCGCGGTAAGCGCCAAGTGAGCGCGCCCTGGACCGTCGATGCCGTCCTGCTCGACATGGACGGCACGCTGCTCGACACCGAGAAGGTCTACTTCGACAGCCTGGTCGCGGCGCTGAATGCGTGCGGCTACACCGACGGCGTCGGCGCGCTGTGCCATTCCATGGTCGGGCTTCCCGGCTCGGTCTGCGAAGCGATGCTGCGCGATCATTACGGCGCAACGTTTCCGCTCGCCGAGGTCAATCGCGCCTTCATCGTCACCCGCGATCGCATGTTTGACGCTGGCCTGCCGCTCAAGCCCGGCACGATCGCACTGCTCGACGGTCTTGCCGTCGCCGACTGCCGGACCGCGATCGTGACCTCGTCATCCCGCCGCACAGCCGAGCGCCATCTCACGCTCTCCGGAATCCGCGACCGCTTCGACACGCTGCTGACGCTCGATGACGTCACCCACGGCAAGCCGGACCCGGAGCTCTATCTCAAGGCCGCCGCGCGGCTCGGCGTGGCACCGGCGGCCTGCATCGCCGTGGAAGACTCCAACCACGGCGTCACCGCCGCCCACGCCGCCGGCGCGATCACGTTGATGGTGCCGGACATGGCACCACCGACCGAAGCAACCCGCGCGAAATGCGCGGCGGTGCTGCCGGACCTCGATGCGGTGCTGGCACTGCTACAGGAGCGCGGCGCGCTTTAGCCGTTCCGAGCACTTCGGGTACCACGCTGGCGGGTTACGCCGGAGCCCTCATCGGACCGTGCTTTTTGCGCAGACCCGGTGGGCTAACCCACCATACGAACCATCGCGAACCCGCTCAGATCGTTCGCACCTTCGATGACTTCGCGGTCTTTGCGCGTTTCACCGCGGCGCGATTGTCGTGCGCTGCGTCGCGGCTGCGTTTCTTCGCGTCCGTCGCCGCGTGCCGCGTTTCGCCACCGCGGTGAGCGGCATATTCCTTGCCATCGATCGGCGCCAGATGAGGCGGGTCAAAATCGAGATAGGGGCGCGCGACGCCAAACTCCTTGCCGTGCGCGTCGACCCATTTCCAGAGCCTTTCCGACGATTTCCAACGGTCGTCGCGAGTCGAGCCGTCGATGCTGACGATGTCGGCCGCGAGCCCATGGCCGTAGCCGCCACGGAAGCTGCCGCCGTGATACGACTTGTTGCTGGCCGCCTTCAGCCCGCTTGCAATCGACTGGCGGTAGTCATCGCGGAAAGCGCTGGTGATGCCGGGCGACAGTCCGGCCTGTTCCGCCGCGAGAAGCGCCCGAAAGAGCTTCAGCTTGAAGCTCCGATCGACGCCCCCCATGACGTAGTCCATCATCGGCATGCCGGCTCTTTCGGCCGCCTTGGTGTCCTTCCAGGCGAAGTCCTCATCGACGAGCCTAGTGAAGGTTCTGGTGACCGTCACCATTTTCTTCTTTCTCTTGACCGTCACCTGCCGCTGCTCCGGCACCTTGATGGTGTCTTCCTTGGGCGTCCTTTGGTAGAGCGCCCACAGATAGCGATCGATGCAGGCATTGACGTCCCAGCACTCGTCGAGGATTTCGACGGAGTCCACCGCCGGCTTGACCACGCGAGGCTCCGGATCCGGCGTGTTCGCTGCCGGCGCCTGCAGCGGTTGGATGTCCGGCGGCAGCGCCGGATCGGTCAACGCGGCCTCGACGACAGGTTCCGTCTCGCGCGCGGTCGGCACAGCATGGGCGGTCGCCACCGCTTCCTGTTCGCTCATGGTCACGGCATGAGAGCCGTCGACGGCAGCATTCGACGTGGCCGTTGCCGGCGATATCGCCGATACGGCATCGGCGACGACAGCGGGTGCGCGGGGCTCATCAACTGGTGCACCGGTGACTGACGCATCGGTGACTGACGCACCGATCTTCTCGATGCCAGCCGAACCGGACGCCGCAAACCACGAGACAATGCAGCCCGACAGAACGACCGTCCCGCCCAACGCCGCCGCCCGCACCCGCCGCGAGTTCATCATCCCAGCCTCCACGGGCTCCTCGGGAGCCAAGATTGCAAGCATGTGACGATGCGGATTGTCTGCTCAGGGCGTGGTCGCGCAATGGCGAATGAAGGTTAACGCCCCATCTTTCCGAATGATGTTGCCCGAATGCAACTCGGGCCCTACCCCCGCTTTCGTCCCGATTTCTTCAGCGCCGTCTCGATCAGCGAGCGCGCGGCTTCGCCCGCCGTCTCCATATAGCTGGCGTCGCGATGCAGCAGCACAACGGCGAATGATCCGTCGAGCAGCAGCAGGATCTGCCGCGCCAGCTTCAGGGAGTCCGCAATCCCCTGCTCCGCGAAGGTCGCGCGCAGCCAGTCCTCGAACTTCTTCTTGTGCGCGGCGCCGATCCGGATTGCGGGATGCCCGGGCATGTTGGCGAGTTCGGCGGAGGTGCGCAGGAAGCCGCAGCCTTTCCACTTCGGATGCCGCGCCGAGCGCGCGAGGTTCTTGAAGATCGCCTCGACCTGCACCGGCAGCCCGCCCTCGGCCTCGGCGAACCATTTGCGGAACAGCGCGAGATTGGGCTGGTCGCGCGCGGCGAGATAGGCGGCGACGAGGTCGTCCTTGCTCTTGAAGTGATAATACAGCGTGCGCTTGGTGAGGCCGGCCTTGGCGGCCACCTCGTCGAGGCTGACGCGGCGGATGCCTTCACTGTAAAACAGCGAATTCGCCGCCTGGACGATGCGCGCGCGGGTGGGTTCGGAGGGCCTGGGCATCCGTCGTATGTATACTCACCAGTGAATATACACAAGTTGCGGGAGCCTCTAGGTTCCGCGCCACGAACACCCATGCCGGAGAGTCACCATGCCCGACCCCATCCTGCTCGCAATCGACGACGGGATCGCCCTGATCGTGCTGAACCGTCCCGCCCAGCTCAACGCGCTGAACTACGCACTGATCGATGCGCTGATGGCGGCGCTCGACCGCATCGAGGGCGACGCCGGCGTGCGCGCCGTGATCCTGACCGGCGCCGGCGAACGCGCCTTCTCGGCGGGCGCCGACATCAAGGAATTTTCGGAAAGCGCCAAGCAGGGCGCCGCGGTCGCGGTGCGCGACTTCGTCCGCCGCGGCCAGGCCATGACAGCGCGGCTCGAAGCGTTCAAGAAGCCGGTCATCGCCGCGGTCAACGGGCTCGCCTTCGGCGGCGGCTGCGAGATCACCGAAGCCGTGCATCTCGCCATTGCCAGCGACCGCGCGCTATTCGCAAAACCCGAGATCAAGCTCGGCATGCCCCCGACCTTCGGCGGCACGCAGCGGTTGCCCCGGCTGGCGGGACGCAAGCGCGCCCTCGAACTGCTGCTGGCCGGCGATCCGTTCCCGCCCGAGCGCGCACGCGAGATCGGGCTGGTCAACCGGATCGTGCCGCACGATCAATTGCTGACCGCCGCACGCGAGTTCGCCAGCCGCATCGTCAGACATTCGCCCGGTGCCGTCGCCGGCACCATCACCGCGGTGACGCGCGGGCTCAACATGCCGATTGCCGAAGGCCTGCTGGTCGAGAGCGAGCAGTTCGCCGCGCTGGTGCCGAGCCGTGATCTCGCCGAGGGGCTCGCGGCGTGGAAGGAGCGGCGGCCGGCGAAGTATGTCGGGGCGTGAGCTCCGCTGGTCCCACACCCGTCATTGCGAGCGAAGCGAAGCAATCCATGTCCTCGCGCGGGGAAACATGGATTGCTTCGTCGCTTCGCTCCTCGCAATGACGGCGAAGGAGACCTTCGCCCTACCGCACCACCGCCGCGGTCTGCCCGAACAGCAGCTTGCGCTCTTCCTCGGTGCGGATCGCGGGCTGGCCGAAATTCGGGTTGACCTCCTTGGCCTTGGCATAGGCGCGCTCGGTCGCGGGGCGCTTGCCGATCGTCTCCAGCCAGCGCTTCAGATGCGGGAAGTCGTCGATCTCCTGGCCCTGGTTCTTGTAAGGCACGACCCAGGGATAGCTCGCCATGTCGGCGATCGAATAGTCGCCGGCGATGAATTCGCGGTCGGCGAGCCGCTTGTTGAGCACGCCGTAGAGCCGGTTGGTCTCGTTGACATAGCGATCGATCGCGTAAGGCAGCTTCTCGACCGCGTAGTTGCGGAAATGATGGTTCTGCCCGGCCATCGGCCCGAGCCCGCCCATCTGCCAGAACGTCCACTGGATCGCGTCATAGCGGCCGTAGAGATCTTCGGCCAGGAATTTTCCGGTCTTCTCGGCGAGGTAGAGCAGGATCGCGCCGGATTCGAACAACGAGATCGGCTTGCCGCCGCCCTTCGGCGCGTGATCGACGATCGCCGGAATACGGTTGTTCGGCGCGACCTGCAGGAAGTCCGGCTTGAACTGATCGCCCTTGCCGATGTTCACCGGGAAGATCTTGTATTCGAGGCCGGTCTCCTCGAGGAACATCGTGATCTTGTGACCGTTCGGCGTGGACCAGTAGTGGAGATCGATCATGGGCGTGATCCTGTTGTCGGACATGTTGCGCGGCGAAAGATGCGTTTGCATGAATTTGAATAATCCGGATGCCAAGTCAATGGCCGGCTCCCATTCGCGCGCAATTGTGATGAGCCGATTGAGCGGGTCCACGATTGGGAATAGGCTCCGCAAATAGTTTTGTTTTGTTTCCATGACGACATTTGCAGCGGGAGGAATTGCGATGATCAAGGATCTGGCACGACGCGACTTTCTGAAGGGCTCGGCGGCACTGGCTGGCGCCGCAGCCGCGAATGCATTCTCCTGCGTCGAGATCGCGAGCGCGGCGCCGATCGAGGTACCGACCGTCGACAAGCTCTCGATCCGCGTGCTGGTCGATTCCAGTTACGATTTGTTCTTCAAGCCGAAGCAGGCGGCAGGCGTCACGATCGCGCCGCCGCCGCGCACCGCCGACTACCAGAAGTCGCTGCACAATGAATGGGGCCTGTCGCTGTGGCTGGAGTCGGAAGCCAAGGGCGCGCAGCGCACGCTGATGCTCGACTATGGCTACACGCCGGACGTCCTGCTCAACAACATGGCGCTGGTCGGCGTCGATCCGGCGAAGATCGACGCGCTGATCGTGAGCCACGGGCATTACGACCATTTCGGCGGCCTCAACGGCTTCCTCGACAAATTCCGCGACAAGCTGCCGGCCGACGTGAAACTCTATGCCGGCGGCGAGGACAATTTCTGCCACCGGGTCAGCGCAACGCCGACCAAGGGCCAGTTCACCGATTTCGGCACGCTGGATCGGCGCCAGCTCGCGGCGCAACGCATCACGACGGTGCTGTGCGAATCTCCGACCGTGATCGCCGGTCACGCCTTCACCACCGGCAAGATCAACCGCCGCAGCATCGAGCGCGTGCTGCCCAACACCTGGGTCGAGTTCGGCATCAAGGACGGGCTCGGCTGCAATGCCAGCCACTATCTGCCGGCCGAGCTCGAGGGCAAGATCGTGCCCGACGAGCACATCCACGAGCACGCCACCTGCTTCAACGTGCGGGACTTCGGCCTCGTCGTGATCTCGTCCTGCGGCCATGTCGGCATCGTCAATTCGGTGAAGCAGGCGCAGGAGGTCTCCGGCATCCAGAAGGTGCACGCGATCGTCGGCGGCTTCCATCTCGGACCGGCGCCGAAGGACTACCTCACCGAGGTGGTCGCCGAGATCAAGAAGCTCGACCCCGATGTGGTGGTCCCGATGCACTGCTCCGGGCTCAACTTCGTGCAGGAGGCGACCGCGCAGATGGGCGACAAGGTGCTGGTCACGACAACCGGCAGCCGCCTCTCCTTCGGCATATGATCGCGCCGATCCTGCGGGGCTTCGCATGCGCCGGCGCCGGCCTCTTGCTGACGCTGGCGTCAGCACTGGCCGGCGATGCGCCGGCGCAATCGACGCGCTCGGCTGCCGAAATCATGGACATCCTGATGTGGAACCGGGAGCCGGTCGGCGGCCCGTTCGCGCTGACCGACCAGACCGGGCATGTCCGCACCGACAGCGATTTCCGCGGCCGGCTGATGCTGGTCTATTTCGGCTTCACCTATTGCCCCGACGTCTGCCCGACCGATCTGCAGGCAATCGGACTGGCGCTCGACAAGCTCGGCCCTGACGGCGATCAGGTGCAACCGATCTTCATCACGGTCGATCCCGAGCGCGACACCGCGGCCCACCTCGCGGAGTACGTGCCGCTGTTTCACCCACGGCTGATCGGGCTGACCGGCAGCGATGATGCGATCCGCAAGGTCGCCGATGCCTACAAGGTCTACTATGCCCGCGTGCCGCTGAAGGACGCCCGTGACTACACCGTCGACCACACCGCCTACATCTATTTGATGGACCGCGACGGCAATTATCTCGGCTTCTTTCCGCCGGGCACATCGGCCGACCGCATCGTCGAGATCATCCGGCCAAGGCTGGCGGAGCCGGGACGCTAACTCGTCGTCATCGATCTCCCACCGCGCAATCGGTTCACCTCTCCCCTTGTGGGAGAGGTCGGATCGCATCGCTAGATGTGATCCGGGTGAGGGGTTACGCTATCTCATAGGACCTGAGACCCTCACCCGATTTGCTGCGCAAATCGACCTCTCCCCGATGGGGAGAGGGGTCAGATACCGCGCTGCCGTACTATCAATGCATCCGCCCATGCGCGCGCAAGAAGGTCTCGCCGATTTCAGTCACCATCACCCGCATGCCCTCGACCGAGGGACGGCGCGCGACATAGCCGCGGTCGACGGCGTCTTCCCAGATCGTCAGCCTCGGGCATGAGGTGCGCCACACCTCGAGCACCTCGGCATAGGGCCGCGGCTCGCGCGCGACCCATTCCACGAGATCGAGCACCAGGGCGTCTGTGGTCTCAGTCATTTGGTCCTCGCCGGGGTCAGCAGGGATTCAAAATCGTCTCCGGTATTTCTGCGCTGCTTGGCCTCTGCCGGCAAACTGAGTTATCTTGCCCTTGCATCAGTTTTCCTGAGGGTTCATGCGGCGGCTGCTCTTTCTCAACGGCATCAAGGCATTCGAGGCCGCGGCGCGGACCGGTAGCTTCGCCGCGGCAGGCAGCGAGCTCAACGTTTCGGCCGCCGCGATCAGCCGGATGGTGCATCTCCTGGAAGAGCGGCTCGGCGTCGCGCTGTTCGAGCGCAAGGCCAATCGCCTCGTCACCACACAGGCCGGCCGCGCCTATCAGGGCGGGCTGACGCCGATCTTCGACGCGCTGGCGAGCCTCACCGCGCAGGTCACGGCATCCGCGAGCACGCGCGTGCTGACCGTCGGCGTCGGCCCGACTTTCGCGCTGAAATGGATGATCCCGCACCTCGCCGAGTTCCGCAAAGCGGAGCCCGACATCGAGGTGCGGATCACGACCGGCGGCATGGCGGTGCCGTTCGCCGACGACTGGAGCTGCGGCATCCAGCTCGGCGACGGCCAGTGGCCGGGCCTCGTCGCCGAGCCACTGTTCGCCGCCGACCTGATGCCGGTGTGCACCGCGCGGCTCGCCAACACCCTCAAGCGTCCCGGCGACCTGAAGGGGCCGAGCCTGATCCGCGTCGCGCATTCGCCCGACGACTGGCCGTCCTGGCTGAAGGCCGCGGGCGTGCCGCGCCTGACGGCGCGCGGGCCGGAATTCCAGTTCTACGGCCAGGCGCTGCAGGCAGCTAGCGACGGGCTCGGGATCGCGATGGGCATCCGGCCCTATATCGATGACGATCTCGCCGCCGGCCGGCTGGTGGCGCCGTTTGCGCTCAGCGTACCGAAGGGGATGCGCTGGTATCTGGTCTATCGCGGCTTCCACGCCGAGCAGCGCGATTTCGCCGCGTTCCGGCGCTGGATCATCCGTGCCGCCGCGGAACCCGCCGCGCGCCGCAAGGGAGCGCGCAATGCCTGACGAGAGGATCGACACGCTGGTGATCGGCGGCGGCCAGGCCGGGCTCACCATGAGCCATCGGCTGAAGCAGCGCGGCATCGCCCATCTGATGCTGGAGCGGCGGCGGATCGCCGAGCGCTGGCGCAGCGAACGCTGGGACGGCCTGATGTTCCAGTTTCCGAACTGGTCGGTGCGGCTGCCGGAGTTTGCGTTTCCGCATAGCGATCCCGACGGCTTCTCGGACACCGCCTCCATCATCGCCTTCATCGAGGACTACGCCGCCTTCGTCGCGCCGCCGATCCGCTGCGGCGTCGAGGTCACCAAGCTGCGCCGCAACGCCGATGGCTTCCTCGCCGAATTTGCCGGCGGCCGCATCGCCGCTCGCAACGTCGTCATCGCCACCGGCCCCTATCAGCGGCCGCTGCGGCCCGACGTGCTGGACGGTCATCCCGGCCTGTTTCAGGTCCACGCCAGCAGTTACAAGAATCCCGCGCAATTGCCCGACGGCGCGGTGCTGGTGATCGGCGCCGGCGCCTCGGGCGCGCAGATCACCGACGAGCTGATGCGCGCCGGCCGCCATGTCTTCCTTTCGGTCGGGCGTCACAACCGCCTGCCGCGCCGCTATCGCGGCCGCGACCTGTTCTGGTGGCTGGCCGAGATGAGCGTCGACGAGACGCCGGTCGAGCAGCGCGGCCCGTCCCGCCTGCTGCCGGTGATTTCGGGCGCCCATGGCGGTCACACCATCGATTTCCGCCGCTTCGCCGCCGACGGCGTGACGCTGCTCGGCCGCGTGACGGCGGCGCGCGACGGCATGCTCGAGATCGCGCCCGATCTCGCCACCAACATCGCCAATGGCGACGCCTACTACGCGACATTCCTCGGAATCGTCGACGACTTCGTCGCGGCACGCGGCCTCGATCATCCCGACGATCCCTTGGCGCGGATCCGCCTGCCCGATCCGCCGGCCCTCACTGCGCCGCTGCGCACGATCGACCTGCGCGCCGAAGGGATTGCTAGCGTGATCTGGGCCACCGGCTATGGGCTCGATCTGAACTGGATCGACATACCGGTGCTGGACGCCGATGGAGCACCACGACACCGCCACGGCGTCTCCGACGTCCCGGGCCTGTATTTTCTCGGCCTGCAATGGCTGTCGAAGATGAAATCCTCGTTCCTGTCGGGCGTCGGCGACGACGCGGCCGTGCTCGCCGATCACATCGCGGCTCGCGGCTAGAGCTTGATGAGATTGGGTTGAACCGGCTTGCCGCGATTTCAGGCCACCTCTCCCCGTCGGGGAGAGGTCGGATTGCGAAGCAATCCGGGTGAGGGCGCTTGCTCTCTCGATAAACCGTAACCCCTCACCCGATTTGCTGCGCAAATCGACCTCTCCCAAGGGAGAGGTGGACATTCGATGCCGCTCGAGCTTGACCTAATCTCATCATGCGTTAGCGCGTTGGTGCGGTTCGCCTGAAGAACCCGCGTCAAAACAAAAAGCTGGAACTCCTTTGCCCGTCGGAAATAAACCGCGCGACTTGTGATCTGGTTCACATAGGGCACCCCAGCGCCCGTGCTTCCTACGAGAAGGGGCATCCCGAGGTCGCCATGATTTACAGCGGTTTTGAGATCAAGTCGTTCGAGATGGGGAAGGGGCAATGGCACGCCAGGATTCAACGGGTCGATCAAAGGCCGGTCGTCATCGATGGCATGCCGTTTCCGATGCTCGACATCGGCTTTGCGTGGTCCGATCCGGATGCGGCGATCGACGACGCGAAGCGGACTATCGACCGGTTCGCACAACGGCATGGCATGACAATGCCGTCGGCGTGACCGGCAACGTCGTGGTCGCCGTCGTCCCGCAACGCGAGCCGGATCCGGTCTGGCCGGCGCAGGTCAGAACCAGCTGCCCGGAATGCGCCGCCCGGCTCTCGCTGCTGCGCGTGATTCCCGGCCGTGCCGCCGACTACTGGACCATGCGCTGCGACGGCTGCGGCGGGATCCATCTCGACATCATCGACCTGCCGCGCGCCTGACGGCCGCGACGGCGCCGGCTGCTGACACCCTGCTGTCAGCAGCCTCGTCTGTGCCCCAATCCAGCCGTCGATTACCCTTTTCTCGCTGCCGGACTCGTCCCATATTCCCGGCATGGCGAAGACACCGAACACTCCGAAAAAGCCCGGCAAATCCCCCAAATCCAAGGCACACCGGCCCGAGGTCCAACCGATCGGACCGGCGCTGGCTGAGTTGCTCAATCCCGCGATCAACCGCGGCGATGCCGGCATGGGTTCGGGCACCGGCCTGCAGCCGCCGCCGGACAATTCCTGGGACCGCCGCGCCGGCGGCGAGGCCGCCGCGCATCGCGCGCGCGCGTCGACGCGCGAGACCAGCGAGGACGTCGCCAGGCGCGATGCGTCCGGCCTCGAGGAAGCCCCGCAGGCCAATTACGGCACCTCGGCCACCATCCCGACGCTCGATCCGGAACTGGCGCGGCAGCTCGGGCTGCCGACCGCCGAGGACGATGACGAGGCGCTCGCCCGTCCGCCGCGCAGCAAGATGGAGGCGCTCGGCGTCAAGGCGACCGCCGACGCGCTGGAAAACCTGATCCGCGACGGCCGCCCGGAATTCCGCAGGGATGACGGCTCGATGCGGGTGTGGACCCCGCACCGGCCGCCGCGCCCGGAGAAATCCGAAGGCGGCGTGCGGTTCGAGATCAAGTCCGCCTACGAACCCAAGGGCGACCAGCCGACCGCGATCGCGGAGCTGGTCGAGGGCATCAACCGCAACGACCGCACCCAGGTGCTGCTCGGCGTCACCGGCTCGGGCAAGACCTACACCATGGCCAAGGTGATCGAGGCGACGCAGCGCCCGGCGCTGATTCTGGCGCCGAACAAGACGCTGGCCGCGCAGCTCTATGGCGAATTCAAGAGCTTCTTCCCCGACAACGCGGTCGAGTATTTCGTCAGCTATTACGACTACTACCAGCCGGAAGCCTACGTCCCGCGGACCGACACCTACATCGAGAAGGATTCCTCGATCAACGAGCAGATCGACCGCATGCGCCACTCGGCGACGCGCGCGCTGCTCGAGCGCGACGACGTCATCATCGTTGCCTCGGTGTCCTGCATCTACGGTATCGGCTCGGTCGAGACCTACACCGCGATGACCTTCGCGCTGAAGAAGGGCGAGCGCATCGACCAGCGGCAGCTGATCGCCGACCTGGTCGCGCTGCAATACAAACGCACCCAGGCCGACTTTACCCGCGGCACCTTCCGCGTCCGCGGCGACGTCATCGACATCTTCCCGGCGCACTATGAGGACCGCGCCTGGCGCGTGAACCTGTTCGGCGACACCATCGAGACCATCGAGGAGTTCGATCCGCTCACCGGCCACAAGCAGGACGAGCTCGAATTCATCAAGATGTACGCCAATTCGCACTATGTGACGCCGCGCCCGACGCTGGTGCAGGCGATCAAGTCGATCAAATCAGAATTGAAGATGCGGCTCGACCAGCTCAACGACCAGGGCCGCCTGCTGGAAGCGCAGCGGCTGGAGCAGCGCACCACCTTCGATCTCGAGATGATGGAGGCGACCGGAAGCTGCGCCGGCATCGAAAACTATTCGCGCTACCTGACCGGCCGCCGCCCCGGCGAGCCGCCGCCGACGCTGTTCGAATACGTGCCCGACAACGCGCTGGTGTTCGCCGACGAAAGCCACGTCACCGTCCCCCAAATTGGCGGCATGTTCCGCGGCGACTTCCGCCGCAAGGCGACGTTAGCCGAATACGGCTTCCGCCTGCCCTCCTGCATGGACAACCGCCCGCTCCGCTTCGAGGAATGGGACATGATGCGGCCGCAGACCGTCGCGGTGTCGGCGACGCCGAGCGGCTGGGAGATCAACGAGTCCGGCGGCGTGTTCGTCGAGCAGGTGATCCGCCCGACCGGGCTGATCGATCCGCCGGTCGACATCCGCCCGGCCCGTACGCAAGTCGACGACCTCGTCGGCGAGGTCCGCGCCACCGCGGCGGCCGGCTACCGCTCGCTGATCACGGTGCTGACCAAGCGCATGGCGGAGGACCTGACCGAATATCTGCATGAGCAGGGCATCCGCGTCCGCTACATGCACTCCGATATCGACACCATCGAGCGCATCGAGATCATCCGGGATCTCAGGCTCGGCGCGTTCGACGCGCTGGTCGGCATCAATTTGCTGCGCGAGGGCCTCGACATTCCCGAATGCGCGCTGGTCGCGATCCTCGACGCCGACAAGGAAGGGTTTTTGCGCAGCGAGACCTCCTTGATCCAGACCATCGGCCGTGCCGCGCGCAACGTCGACGGCAAGGTGATCCTCTATGCCGACAGCATGACCGGCTCGATGGAGCGCGCGATCGCCGAGACCAACCGCCGCCGCGAGAAGCAGGTCGAGTACAACGAGGCCCACGGCATCACGCCGGAGAGCGTCAAGAAGTCGATCGGCGACATCCTCAACTCGGTCTACGAGCGCGACCACGTGCTGGTCGAGATCGGCGACGGCGGCATGGCCGATGACGTGATCTCGATCGGACACAATTTCGAGGCCGTGCTGAGCGACCTCGAAACACGGATGCGCGAGGCCGCGGCCGATTTGAACTTCGAGGAAGCCGCCCGGCTCCGCGACGAGGTCAAGCGGCTGCGCGCCACCGAGATGGCCGTGGTCGATGATCCGACCGCCAAGCAGCGCAACGTGCAGAAGCAGGCCGGCGCCTATGCCGGCACCAGGAAATACGGCGACTCCGCCAACCTGCCGGTCGCCGCGCTGAAGAACAAGCCCGCGCAGACCTCGCTCAAGGCGAGCCGCGGCGGCAAGTCCGGCTCACGGGTGCACAAGCCCGACCTCGACGAGATGCACGGTCCGGAATCGCTGCCCTTCCGCCCGAGCGGCGCGCTGCCCGCGAAGCCGTTCGGCACGACGAGCCGCATCATCCAGCCGAACGACTCGCGGCAGTCCGGGCCGGAGTTCGGGCCAGCGCCGCGGAGCAGCGGGGGAGCACCCGGCAAGCGCGGCGGGTGGAAGAAAAGGTAGACCATGACGCGTGCCGAGCTTCTCGCCTTCCTGCGGATGCATCGGCTCGCTGTGGTCAGCACGGTCCACGACGGCGCGCCGCAGGCCGCCGTCGTCGGCATCGCGGTCAGCGACAACATTGAGATCATCTTCGACACGCTGACCACCTCGCGCAAATACCAGAACCTCCGCACCGATCCTCGCGCCGCATTGGTGATCGGCTGGGACGCCGAGCAGACCGCGCAGCTCGAGGGTGTCGCCGACTTTCCGACCGGCGCGGAGTTGGCGGCGTGCAAGCAGGTCTATTTCGCGGCCTGGCCCGACGGGCCGGAGCGCGAGACTTGGCCGAATATCGGCTATGTCCGCGTGAGGCCGCGCTGGGTGAGGTTCAGCGATTTTGGCGCGGTGCCGGCGCGGATTGGGGAAGTTAAGCTTCGATAATCTAGACGGAATGCAGACTGCTTGCCTATTCGGCGGCAACTAATCCCGCCTGCGAATGGTTGGCGTAGGTCTTCCAAGTCGGCGCGTAGTCATGCGCCTGATCGCCCCACGTCGTCCAACCTTTCCGTGGTCCCCGACCGAACAACTCGACAAACGGTCCCGGCGAGCAAGCTTCAATGATCTCATACTGCTCATCGGGCTTACGCGAGTGTTCGCGCTTACGCGTGGCCAGCAGATTGACCTGCCGTCGTCCCGGCGCGAGCGTACGGGCATTCTTGCCGCGAACACCAAACAGGATCAGTTCCGTCACGTTGCGGAAGTAAAAGCCAACGCCGCGCCCGTCCGATCCGCCGTCCTTGCGCACCTTGTGCCAGACGATGTTGGATTTGTAGTTGAAGCCCCACGCCTTCATCACGGCCAGCCCATCGGGGAGCAACGCGTTGGGGCACCAGAGGTACAGATGCGACGTCGGTGCAGCGATCTCGGAGATCGGCAACGCGCCTATCTCATCGAGCTTCATGGTACCGTAGCGGGACAGGCGCTTGTGCTCGGGGGCGACCTTTCCGGTTTTGTTGGTGAATTGCCACGGCGGATCAGCCAGGACTGTGGAGAACCGACGACCATCCGCAAAGCGCAGCAAATCCTGACCGGCGGAAAGCATCGGCGACTCCAAAACGTTAGGCATGATGATCGATATACGCGGTATGCCGAAGGCATAATATCATGTTCACGTTACGTTCTCAAGATGGATAGTGGATAATTATTTGCGGTGGGTCGGGACAGTGGATTGATGTTTGATCTCCTAAAGGAACGCGGCTTCGAGATCGAGTTTAGCTCTCATGCCAAGGCGATCTTGGGAGTCGATTTCCCGGAAGTCGCCGAACAGCTTCAGAGTGTGTTGCTTGCGTCCACGATTCCGATCGAAGAAATCATCGGCTCCGGCGGTGGCGAAACAAAGGGAACGCAGCGGCTCCGCAACGCCCTCGCGCGCCACGACTGGCGCAAGCACAACTTCGTTGTTCAGAAAATCATCGACGGTGTCGAGCGGGAGGCTCAGTCGCATGAAATCGATCATGTAAAGACCTTCGACGCAGGAACGATTGCGCTTGAAATCGAATGGAACAACAAAGATCCCTTTTTCGACCGCGACCTGGAAAACTTCAAACGCCTTCATGCCGACGGCGGCATCTCGCTCGGTATTATCGTCACGCGCGGCGCGAGCCTCCAGGATTCGATTGGGACGTTGGTTCGACGTTTCGCCGACGAAAAGAACATAAACTCACACGATGACATGGAACGAATCGGACTCAACCCGACGCGGAGGCAAATTCGTGACGTGATGAAGCGTGTCACGCGCAATAAGAATCCCATTCCATTTCGGGACGCGTGGACCGATCAGTTTGTGTCAGACAAATTCGGAGCTGCGACGACGCACTGGAGCAAGCTGCAGGACCGCGTCCAGCGTGGCGTCGGCAATCCCTGTCCGCTCGTGCTGATCGGCTTGCCGCTATCAATCGTGACATTCGGCGAAGACCAATCCGACGTTCAAAAACTTCTCGATGATGACGAAGACTAGCAGGCGGCATTCCGAGGGCGCCGCTTCTCGCGACGCACTCGTTTGACACATTCAGAAATCACCGCTCTCTGAAAGTAATAGTTGCGGTTGGCGCCATCATGCGCCCCGGACTTCATGCAGCAAGTTTTGAAACCTGCGTCTGGAGCCGCACGGGCATAGATCATCGCGGCCGAGCTTTTCACTCAGCTCGACGTCGCCATGGACGACGCGGTGCCCACGCTTGACGTGGGTTTCTGAGGGGAAGGACTTCCGCCGCTTACGCGTGATGCTGAAAGCTGGGGAGGTTTTCGAGATCGCGATCCTTGCGCATGACGCCCTCCACTGGTCTGCGAACACGACCTGTTGCCGCGGCGCTCAGCTAGCACGGCAGAGCACATTTTAGAAGCCGTCTCGGCCGCCCCCCCTCACGCGACGTCAAACGCCGGGTGATAGCTGACATCCCCGTTCGGCGATCCGCCCTTCATGACGAGCTGCTGCAAGTACCGGCTCCGCTTGTCGCCATAGGTCAGCGCGCGATCATCGAGGAAGCCGAAGCGACGGTAGTACGCGGGATCGCCGAGCACGACACAGCCATCGGCCCCGAGCGCAGCAAGCCGAATGAGTCCCTCACAAATCAGCGCGCTGCCGATTCCGACCCGTTGCAGCTCCGGTACGACCGAGATCGGACCGAGGCCGTACCAGCGCCCGGCGGTGCGATCGATTTGCACCGGCGAGAAGGCGACGTGGCCGACGATGCTGCCGTCATCGGATACAGCCGCCAGCGAGATCGTCAGCGCGCCGGCCTGGCGCAGCGCCGCGACGATGCGGGCTTCGGTGCCGCTGCTGTGAGGTGCGTTCGCGAATGCGGCGGCCGTGACGCGGCTGATCGCCGCGGCGTCTTCGTCACGTTCATCTCTGATCTGCATTCCGGCAGGTTAAGGCTGATCGGCGGAGCGGCGCAAGGCGGCGCGTCACCGCACGCTGACCAGCGCGACCCCTAGCAGGGACATCATGACCATCGTCGTCACAAGTTGCCGCGAGACGCTGGGCTGCGCGCGCCACTGCGCGATCTTCTCGGACAGCGACAGGCTGGCGTCGAAGAACATCGGCGCGTAGGCGTGCGCGAACCGCTTTGGAAACCTTGCCGCAAGCAATGGCGAGATCGCGGCAGAGAACGGCGAGGCCAGCACGACAAAGATCGCGGCGCCATAGCGTTCGCGGACGATCTCACGGGCACCGAGGATCTTCAACACCAGCACGGCGGCGGCGAAGGTCGGCAGGCCTTGCAGGATGGCGGTGAGCGCAAAGCCTTCGAGCCGGTTCTGCGCTGAAGATTTCGGTGCAGCGATGGCATTCATGGCGGCGATCCCTTCTCAATCGGGTGATCCGATGCCGCCACGCTAGCCGCGCGCCCGCGCCTGCGGCGTGATGCAGGTCACGCCGGAAACGGGATCGCTGCCTACGGGTCTGTTTGATGTGCGAGGCGGAATCTCACCGCCGTCGTCCCGGGCAAGCGCAGCGCGACCCGGGACCCGTAACCACAGGCAGGAATTGTTGTCCCGCGCTGTGGCCCGAGCATGCTTCAACAACGTAACCCTGTGGTCATGGGTCCCGGCTTTCGCCGGGACGACGGCGGAATATGCCGCGGCCTCGCCGCCCTACCCCGACCGCCTGTTGCTGGTGTTCTGAATCAGATTGCCGTGCGCGGCCTGCTCGCGGATGTTGTGCTTCTCGTCGTCGCGATGGCCCTTGGTGGTGTCGATGGGAACGCTGGGGGCGCTGCCGGGGCCCTTGTGGCTCTTGTTGTCCTCGGGAACTGGCTGGATGGTCTTGTTCAGTGGCTTCGTCATCATCGTCTCCGGTACGCAACGAGACAACGCCGCCCGTGCGGGCGGCGTTCCCGGAAATGAGACTTCACAACTGGTCGGGCCTCACAGCTTCTCCTGCTGCGAGGGCTGCGCCTGTTGCTGTTGGCGCTGACGTTCCTGCTCCTTGGCGTGATGGCGGCCGTAGAGGCATCCGGCGGCGGCGCCGAGCACGCCGTGATGACCGGCATAATGACCGGCGACACCGCCGACGACCGCGCCCTTGATGCAGCCCTTGGCGTCGGCGGGCGAGGTGGCGGCAAGCGCACTGACGGCAATGGCGGACGCGAGAAGAATCGATTTCATGATGCGGCTCCAATGGAATTCTAACGCATCAACGGCCGAGCCGCCCCGCCGGTTCCCGCCGCGTCAGGGCCAACGTGAAACGCCCGGGGAGTTCTCACGAATTCGCGGCCACCTGCCCCCGCGTGCGCTTCACGTCTTCGAGACGCGATCAGTTCAGCTTCATCAGTTCAGTTTCCTGCCATGCCGGGATGGCACCCCGGCGCAACCGCATGCATGTTGTGCCGCAATGCACGCTCCGGTTGCCGAACCTAATCGCGTCTCGTGCGTCAAAACATATGTTTGAGAGTGGAACGCTTCGGTTCACAATGCGGGCCAGGGCCAGTCAAGGGCCGGTCGGACTGAACCGGCGGAGTCGATCATGGGCGAGGATCTGAACCGGCAACGCGTCTTGAACTTCCTCGACGTCTATTATGCCGGCGGCATCGAGGGCGCACTCGATCGCTGCAGCGACGACGTCGCGTTTCTCGCCAACGCCCCGATCGACATTCTTCCGCATATGGGCCAGCACCGCGGCAAGGCTGCGCTGCGCCAGATGTGGACCACGATCCACGAGCGCTATTCCGATATGCGCTACGAGGCGCCGCTGGTGGTGGCCGAAGGCGACAAGGTCGCGGCCCAGTTGCGGGTGTTCTTCCGCAAGCGCAACAACGCCCGCGTCGTGCAGTTCGACGTCGCGGTGTTCTATACGCTGCGCGACGGCAAGATCACCGAGATCCGCGAGATCATCGACACATTCGACCTCGTCGAGCAGGTGCTCGAGCGTGATATCGCAGCGGCGCTGACCGGGCAGAACGCGGAATAGCTCCCGGAACACGGGGCAACCCACACCAGCGTCACCGCCCCGCAAATTCGCAACGCCAGCGTTGAACCTCGAAGGCCCGACGCTGACCTATCACTGGGCTTGTTGCGGTCGGGGCTGAAATCACCATGAAAGTCGCATTGCTCGCTGTGCTTGGCCTTGCGCTGGGCGCCCTTGGCGGCGCCGCTCTCGGCATCGGAGCCGGGCTCACCTGGATCGGACTGGCCAAAACCTCAGGTCTCGACAGCGGAACGCTGGTGTTTTTCACCTTCATGCCGCTCGGCGCCGCGATCGGCGGCATCGGCGGCGCGCTGCTGTTCGCGGTGGTGGCGATCCGCGACGCCGAGATCGTGATCGAGCGGCAGCCGCTGCGGCAGCGCGACCGCTGAATTGCGGTGATCGGAGCGTTTTCGAGCGAAGTGGATGCCGGTTCGCGTGAAGAAAACGCGTCCAAACCAGGATCTGTGGCGGGCGGTCACATTCCGGTCAAGACCGGCGCAATTGTGCATTGCAAAAATGTCATTTGCGTTTTGGCCGTTCCGCCCTATTTCAGCCCGTAATAGTGACGTGCAGCAACCTGGCAGGGCGTCGGCGCTGACCGCCTGCCATTCGTTTGCTTTGAAAATCCAGTTTCAGGACGAGACCAAAATGACAGAGCACAGCCTCTGGCGTTTTTCGCGCGCATTGCATCGCGCGATCAACGAACGCCAGCTTGCAGACATCGAGCCGTTGCTCGATGACGAGGTCGAATGGGCCATCTACGGGCCGATCGACCTGTTTTCCTTTTTCGGCTCGCGCCGCGGCAAGGCCGCCGTGCTCGAGGTGATCAGGCAGATCGGCGAGAACCTGAGGGTTCACCGCTTCGATCGGGAGTCCATCATGCTGGGCACGGATTCCGCGGCCTCGATGCTGCGCTATTCGCTGACGGCATTGGACTCCAACAAGCCGATCTCGCTCAGGATCGCGCATTTCGCGCAGTTCAAGGCCGGCAAGCTCACGAGCTTCCGTGTGCTGGTCGACAGTTTCGACCTGGTCGAGCAGACCGTCGGCTACCCGATCCATCTGCCGCGCATCGCGGTCTGACGGACCCGCGATTTCACGCCTTCGTCATGTCCGGGGCCGCGCCTTCGCGTTAAGGCGCCCCGGCCGCCGCGGCCTGTTTTGCCAGCCCCGAACGGCCGCGCCCGGGGGACGTTTGTCCCGGACATGACGATCACGCGTTGATCAGTTGCCTTCGCAGCGCCGTTGCCACAATTTCGCGCCACGAAAACCGCATGTTGCGGCGCTGGAATTTGCGGGCTGGGAATGACTTCTACATCACGATTTAGCTGGACAAGGCTGCCGGTGCTGGCGGCCGGCTGCAGCGTGGCGATCGCGTTTTCGGCCACGGCGCAGACCTCACCATGGGCGATCACTCCCGCCGCCCAAGAGATAGCGAAGGACAGCGCGAAAGACACCCCCGCTGATGACGCCGAGGCTGCGGCCGACCAGGCGCCGCCGGCGGCCGATGCCAATGACGCCGACATCCTGAAGGACATCGACCAGAGCAAGCTCGACTGGAGCCAGCTCGACACCGATTCCACCAGCCTGCCCACGCTGGCGCCGAAGAGTGCGGCCAAACGCGGCAGCATCGCCGGCAACGATCCGTCCTGGTCGACCAACAACAACGCCAACGGCTCGTCGGCGGTGTCGGTCAAACAGTCGATCTCGCCGTTCCTCGACACCCGCATCGGCGCCGACATGACGGTCGCCAAACAGGGCACGATGACGACGTCGGAGCAATTGTCGGAGCGGCTCGCCAATGGCGGCAGCCTGCCGCAATCCGGCGGCTCGGCCTGGGCGTCGATCTCGACGGGTGGCGTGGCTTCGATCTGGGACAAGACCTCGGTCGAGGCGCGGGTCGATCCCGGCGCCGACCAGAGCAAGGTCGGCACTTCGCTCAGCAAATCGGTGCCGCTGTCGGAGCAGTATTCGCTGACCTTGCAGAGCGGCTACAATTTGATCCAGCAGGGCGTGGTGCCGGTGCCCGGCGTCGACGGCCACCCGACGCGCAGCTACGATACCGATCAGTCGGCGCGCCTGTCCGTTACCGACACCGGCACCAGCATCACCGCCGGCCAGACGCTGTCGACCGCCGAGGACCGATGGCTGCGCCGGGTCGGCGCCGAGCAGAAGCTGTTCGACGGCGTCACCGTCTCCGGCTCGGTCGGCGAGACCCCCCAGGGCACGATCAACAAGAGCATCGGCGCCGGCTACAAGCGCTCATGGTGAACGATCTGTTAGCCCTGTCGCGCTAATGATCAGGCATTGCCCCAACTTGGCCCAGATGCGGTCAAATTCGGCGGCACTGATAGGTCCGTAACTTCATCAATTCGTCGTGCGGGGGACAAGCCGCGCTTCGCTATTGCGACCAGGGGAAAGCCGATGAACGCCACCAACCGTACCGAGGAAGCCGAAGCCGAAACGACGTCCGAGGTCGATTCCAACCTTGCTGCGGTCTCGGAAGTCGAAGCCGGCATCCGTGACTTCGTGCGCAACGACATCGCCTATCTGCGCCGGCCGGTGGCGAGCCCGGAGACCGCGCCGACCGACACCAATACCGATGCCACCGTCAGCAACGTCAACTCGCTGATCCAGCGCGTCGCCGGCACCTCGCTCGCCGAGATCGAGAAGCTGATCGGCGAGCTCGAGAGCCTGCGCGACCTGCTGCATGCCGAGGGCCAGCGCGTCCAGCGCGAGATCTCCGGCTATGCCCAGCTGAGCCAGGCCGCGATGAAGTCGACGCGCATGATCGCCGACAACGTCTCGCAGTGGAAGCGCGCCGCCGACGGCCTCCGCAACAGCTGATCCCGATCAGTTTTCCAGACTGATGGCCGCCGCCTCCCGACCAGGGGGCGGCGGCTTGGTTTTGCGTGGGCCGATTCAGCGCAGAACGATTCGTTATTCAGCGCGGTGTAAACTCCGCGGCGTCAATTCTTGCAGAAGCCGATTTTGAACTTGAGATGCCGAGCCCGCGTCCAATCCGGAATTCGCGTTCGGACCGCGCCTTGGCGGGACGTCCATTTGGAGAGAATACATGCAGAGCGTCCGGCCGGATAACGCCGCCGATCCGATTCCGCGGCGCCAGCCGCAGCAGGGCATCGGCACGATCATGATCCGGTTCCTCGGCATCCTGGCAGCCGCGACCGTCGTGATGGTGCTGATCTGGAATCGTTGAATCTCGGGATCGGGAGAAGTGTGACGCGGCCTGCCGACGGGTCACATTGAAAAGCGCGAATGCGCGCTACAGCGCCCGCTCGGGCGCCGAGGGTTACAGACGGTCGATCAGCGATCGATGCTCGCGGTGGTCTCGAAGGAATAATTGCCGTCGGCAAAGCCCTTCACGACCATTCCGGTGGCCAGCATCACGACAACCGTCACCGTCGCAAAGATAATGCCGACGAGTTTCAGCGCGCTGCGATCTGCCATAGTCGTCCCCAGGTGTTCGGCCCAAGTTTTCGGCCCAAGTTTTCAGCCCACGTGCCAGGCCAAGTGTTCGCCCAAGTGCTCATGCCCCCGGCCATAAGGCAGGGACAAAGGTTCAAAATGCGTTAGCAAAAAATGAGTTCCACGCAACGCACAACTACGTCGGCAGCAGAAGTAGCTGCCAACCATGGCGTCCGTGCAACATCAGAGGCGCTGGGGCAACATCAGGAACCGGGATTCCGGCGCGGTACGAAGGCGGTCGCGAGGAACGAGAACACCACCTCATTGCGCTGATTGACGCCGGTGTTGCGCGCCTGAAGGATACCCCATTCCGGCCGCTTCTCGGACGTGCGCTTGGTCTCGATCTGGTTGGTGAAGCTGATGGTGTCGCCGGCCAGCACCGGGCGGATCCAGCGCAGCTCACGGAAGCCCGGCGAGGGTCCCCAGACCGCGACCGTCTCGCCGCGGGCGGCGGCTTCCGCGGCGAGCCGCTTGCCGTCGGCGACGAGCAGCTTCATGCAGACGCTGGCGACGTGCCAGCCCGATGCGGCGAGCCCGCCGAACAGCGACTTGCGCCCCTCCTCCTCGTCGAGATGGAAGCGCTGCGGATCGAACTGCGCGGCAAACCGCTTGATGTCCTCGGCGGTAAAGGTGAATGAGCCGAACTCGCGCCGTGCGCCGATTTCGATGTCTTCAAAAAAGCGCATGATGTCTCCTACGCGCTCGCAGCGTCACGGCGGCTGATCATGATCGGCGCCTCCATCTCGCACAGCATCTCGCCGCGCGCGTTGCGGATCGTGCTCTTGAAGGTGACGATGCCGGTCTCGGGGCGGCTCTTCGAGACGCGCGCTTCGACGACATCGACATCCAGCGTCAAATCGTCGCCCGGACGCAGCGGCGCCACCCAGCGCATCTCGTTGACCCCGGGCGCGCCCAGCGAGGCGGTGCGGCCGATGAAGCCGTCGAACATCATCCGCATCATCAGCGAGCCGAGATGCCAGCCCGAGCCCGACAGGCCGCGGAGCATGGATTTCTTCGCCGCCTCCTCGTCGAGATGCATCGGCTGCGGGTCGAATTCGGCGGCAAAGGCGAGGATTTCCTCGCGCGAAACATGGCGCGGGCCGAACGTGCCGAAACGGCCGGGCTTGAAGTCTTCGAAGGTCAGCGTGGTCATTGAGTGAGGATATGCTGGAGGGAAGCCCGATTGTGGCCGTTATTTGCAGCAATCACAACCAGCCTACTCGCATAGCTCGCTCCTGGACTGCCGGTGCCCGGTCCCGGGCCTGGCTTTGGCGAGACTGATTGGGCTTCTGCGTTATCGATCCCTCTGGGTGCGGAGGCGCTTTGGCGCCGCCCCGAACCATGGGCCCGGCGAGACGCCTCGTCCTGACCGACGCCTGCTGTGCAGGCTGCCGGGACGAAGTGATCACGCCGGGGGTGACGCAGTAGGATGCACGCGACGCGAATCATATTTCGGCTGGCCGGGAGAACCATGATGTTCGATTTCCAGGATCTGTTTCAGTGGGACCGCTTCATCACGCCCACGATCATCAAGACGTTCTACTGGCTGGTGATCGCGGTCATCGTGCTGTTCGGGATCTCCGGCATCCTGTGGAGCCTCACCGCGATGGCGATCAGCCCGTTCGTCGGCTTCATCCAGTTGCTCGCGTCGATCGCCAGCATCTTCGTCGGCATCGTGTTGTCGCGCATCGCCGCCGAGTTCATCCTGATCGTGTTCCGGATCAACGAGCATCTCGGCGCGATCCGCGATCGGGATGGAGGCATGCACTGAGGCTTTGGGCCTCCCGCCGGATGCAGCCCGCCGCCCGGGCTGTGGTTAATCCGAAGTAGCACCCGCGCGCAAATGCCAGCGAAATTCCGAGCGGGATATTAAAACCGCTCGCGTATCAGTCTCCGCATTGCGCTTGAGACCAACGCGGGGGCGTCGTGAATTCGAGGAATGGTTTTATTGCCGTGAGGCCGGGTCAGCCGGGCTTTACGACCGAGGATATTCTTTGGGCTGTCGGCATCTGGTCGGTGATCCTGACCCTGGCGCCGGTGATCGTTTTTTATCTGCTGATGGTGGCGTAACGCCATCCATCGCGTGATCGCCAAAGCCAGCGAGGCAATCTGCGATTGCCTCGTTGCCTCAACACGCAAAAAACGCGCGAGTGCCGCGCGTTCTTTCCAGTTCGAACCAAAGCGGCGTTGTTACGCCGCCTGCTTGTGCATCGCGCCGGACGCAGACGCCGTGCCGCGGATCGCCTTGATCGAGCGTTCGATCGCGGCCCACAGCCGATTGATCTCGGCGGCAGCGCGGCCCTCCGCATAATATTCGCGCGCGCCTTCACCCTGGCCGAGCGCCATCAGAAGGTCGGCGCGGTTGGTGATCTGGCCGCTCCACACCGGTGCGCGGAATTTCGCCAGCGCCTCACGCGCGATCGCGACGATGCGGCTTTCGGCGCCGTCACGCTGCGCAGGCGCGCCGTTGATCACGACGGCGTAGGGCTTGCGCATCGAGCGGCAGGTCTGAATCGTTTCCTGCACCGCGTTGACGTCGAACACGCCGGGCCGCGCCGGAATGATCACCATCGTGGCGTTCTTGATGGAGTCGTCGACCACAGCCGACAGATTCGGCGGCGTGTCGATGAACACCCACTCGATGCCGTCGCGCTTGGCTTGAGCAATGATCCCGCTGACCGAGTTCACCGCCGTCTTGATCGCCGGCTCGTTGGTGCCGCGCAATTTATGCCAGAGCGTCAGCGAGCCCTGCGGATCGGCGTCGATCAGCAGACAGGGCTTCGTTGCCTTGTGCACTTGCGCGGCGAGGTGAGCAGCCAGGGTACTTTTCCCCGAGCCCCCCTTACGCGAAGCGAAAACAATCACGTTCATACGTTGGCCTCCAGATTGACCCCAGGAGGCGAAAATGAATCAGCACGCTGATTCGCGAAAGAAGAAACTTCTTGCAATCCGCAAAGTGGCCAAGATTACCGGTCCATTCTGCTTTTTGAGTCACACTCAACTTATGACACAACCGAAAATGGAAGCGCTAAGCGCTTGATAAGACTCACGCCTAGCCCGTCTTATTCGTCAGAGGCGCCTGAGAGGCTGGCGAGCGTGGTGTAAAGCGCTGATGCGGCGTAGGATTCGGTTGCAAAGCCAACCCCATCACCTTCAGCCGCGAACACCACGCCCGCCAT